>JBBRWF010000109.1:0-10558 GCA_038249405.1 Anaerolineales bacterium | reverse complement strand
TTGTCATGGCGGCAGCGTCGCGTCGCGCGACGTCTCGCGGAAGGTGAGGAGCGTGGCGATCGAGCCATCAAGCGGGAGACGGAAAGCATCCCCAATACCTTATCATTTTGCACAAGCGGCACGCCCAACCAGGAGCGGGTAGGAGGGGTCCCTGGAATATGTTGCCAATCATCTCGCAGTGTAGCATCCGCGATAATCGTGGAACGGCGCCCGTTGATGATATTAATAAAAATTGGACTGTTGTTTACCAGTACGCGTGCCTCATCCATATTGACATCTGCCGGGTAGCCGCGTGAAGCTGCAAATTCCATCTGCTCGTTTCTGTAAAGCATAATGGCTGCGCGACTGTAAGGAATGATTGAATCCATTTGCTCAAGGATGAGCGCTAACACTTTCGGTAGTTCCAGCGTACTCGAGAGGATTTTCCCAATTTCGACCTGTTTTTCGATAAGGCGGTTGGCGTTCGAAAGCAGGTGGGATTGCGCCAGAATTAACACATCGAAATCCAACAGGCGCAGATTCCCATCCCCAAATGAGATTACCATTGGCTCATACATGCTTTCCAGCGGCCGGTTTAATGATTTTTCAACAGCCTCACCGATCGTCATGTCGCTAGCATAAATTTCGCTGTGCATTTTTAAACTATCAAACAGATTCTCGATTGGCTTTTTGAAAAATAATTCAACCCCATAAGGCCGTCCAAGCCATTCAAAAATCTTCCAGCGCGAAAGCGCCCCAACAAATGTTATGTTTTTGTACAACAAAACGCCCGGTAATTCAGAAGACTGATTTAATGCGTCGACAACTTTTTCGACAGAAGCTGCAGTATCAGCAGCATAGTGATGAGAAGGAAGGTCACTAATAAACTTGGGTGAACTTGTAAATTCAGATACGGGTAGTGTCGACACAACAAGATTGGGCATCATAAGCATCTCAATGAACAGAATATCAAAATAACGACAAAATTTTAACGGGAAATGCTATTTTCTGTGTTAAGGGTTGATTAAGGAGCGGTATATTTGCATTTCTGTAAGTTTTCGCTCATTCTTGACAGGATTAACAAATGACGGGTTTTTGTTACGTTGATCGATCCCCTATATGTTCTGCTCATGCATCAGGTCAAATTTCGGTGTTATTCCCTTCGATTTTGTCCTATAATGAAGATGTAGCTAATTTGATTTTCTCAAGAACAATTTGAAAGGAAAAAAAGATGATGACAGGATATATTGGCTCGCTTGAAAAGCGTACTTTGAAAAACAAAAAGTTTCGTCAGGTACTGTTCACCGGGAAATATGCGCAGTTGGTTGTGATGAGTTTATTGCCAGGCGAAGAAATCGGCAGTGAAGTCCATCCAAATGTTGACCAGTTTTTCCGTATCGAAGAGGGTAAAGCCAGGTTCGTCTTCAATGAGAGCGAAGAATACCTGGTGAGGGCAGGGGATGCCGTGGTGGTGCCGGCCGGGACCCAACATAACATTATTAACCCAGCCAAAAAGAAGACATTAAAACTCTACACACTGTATTCCCCGCCCAATCATGCCGATGGCACCGTCCATAAGACAAAAGCGGACGCAGACGCAGCAGAGGAAAAGGAACACCAGCCAGAGTCCGTGCAAGCAATCACCAAAAGCAAAAAAACCTCGCGCCCCAAAAAGCAACCGGAAGCTATTGTTGAACCTGAAATATCACAGGTACCTGACCAGGAACCCGAGCAGTCCGAATTATAGACTGGCACCACTTCAATTCGGGGTTTACATTTATCAAGCCGCAATAGCGCCAGACAAGAGGCATGTTCTAGCGCTATTGTTTTTTAATGATCACGTACCGCAGAATTAACCAACGGGGAAACGGACTTGTTTATTAGTTAACGTTTGTAAGGTATCGCAATTTCAAGTCATTCTATCTTGACCATGTCTCTAAGCTAGTTGCGTGAATTCCCGGACATGAGTATACAAGATATCTCAATCCATTTAAATTGTTTTGTTAATATTTTGGCTGGTTTGATTACATTGTGCCAACAGCCAAAGAAACCGTCACTCAACCTAATTTTTCCGGGCAAACCGTTTTTGAGTACTCAAGCATTATTCACGCTGATTACAAAAAACAGCGATTCTTTTGATCTTTTTAAATGGGGGCATTTTCTCCGGCGATGATGATTTTCATACTTGGTTTCAATGACAATCTTGCCTTTTTACTAGTTAATAACTGGATGTTAATCTTTTGACAAATCAGGCTTAACAAGGAAAGCATATTATTACATTGTTCTATTCAACCTACTCTAAAGGAGAAGAATATGTTTTCAAACAAAGTTACATTAAAAGTTGTTTCGCTTGTGGCCTTGCTGGCAGTTATGCTTTCTGCTTGCGGTCCGGCGGCAACTGCCGCTCCGGCGGCGTCAATGGCCGATTGGTCTACCGTTAAGTCTGCCGCGGATGGCGGCGGCATGGATGCGCTTATCGCGGCTGCTCAAAAAGAAAAGGAACTCAACGTCATCACCCTGCCAAAAGATTGGTGCAACTATGGCGAATTGATGACTACTTTCTCCACGAAGTATGGCATCAAAGTTAACTCGCTCAACCCGGATGGCGGCTCAGCTGATGAAATCCAGGCCATTATCGACAATAAAACCAATAAGGGTCCGCAGGCCCCGGATGTGATTGATATCGGCCCGGCCTTTGGTCCTCTGGCGAAGAGCCAAAACTTGCTGGCGCCTTACAAAGTTGCCACCTGGGACACCATCAAAGGCACCAATGACCCGGATGGCTTCTACTATGTCGATTACAGCGGCGTAATGGTGTTGGAAGTCAACACCGATGTCGTAAAAGATGTTCCACAAAATTACAAAGATCTGCTTGATCCCAAGTACAAGGGACAAGTTGCCCTGGCCGGCGACCCTCGCGCATCGAACCAGGCTGCCCAATCGGTGTATGCGGCTGCGCTTGCCAACGGCGGCTCGCTTGACAATATTCAACCCGGTCTGGATTTCTTCAAGCAGTTGAATACCATCGGCAACCTGCTGCCTTTGATTGCAGACTCTGGCCCGATCGCCAAGGGCGAGACTCCCATTACCTTCCAGTGGAGTTGGAATGCTTACGCCAACAAAGACACCTTCAAGGGTAACCCGAACATCGAGGTTGTCTTCCCCAAGGATGTAAACTGGGGTGGGTATTACTATCAGGCTATCAGCGCCTATGCTCCTCATCCTGCCGCTGCCCGTCTTTGGGAAGAATTCCTGTATTCAGATGAAGGCCAACTCGGTTGGATAAAAGGTTATTGCGCCCCCGCGCGTCTTGCAGACATGACCAGCCGCAAGGTCGTACCCGCTGACCTGCAAGCCAAACTGCCAGATGCCGCTCTACTGACGAGCTCCATTGTGCCCAATGGTGACCAGCTCACGGCTGCCCGCGCTTTAATCAAAGATCAATGGGACAAGGTTGTTGGTCTGGATATCAAGCCGAGCAAATAACGATTAATACACCCAAATAATTAATGTGGCGTGGCCCAGGAAAACTGGGCCACGCCATCCATACCCAAGAGAATCAAATGGCAGACATCTCACTGGTAAAGTCTTCGAGAAAATTTGGAATTCCGTCATCCACCTGGAATTGGATCGGCCTTCTCCCCTTTTTTGTATTTATTCTTGTTTTTTTGATTATCCCCTCTTTAAACTTGTTTATAGGCGCATTTCAGGATGCCAATGGTAATTTTACGTTCGCCAATATGAGCCTTTTTAGCGACTTGTATGTTCTAAAGTCTTACAGCATCAGTTTGCAGGTCAGTTTCATCACATCGTTGCTCGCCGGTGTTTTTGGTTTCTTTGTGGCGTACGCTGTAACCATTGGAAAGGCCCCACGTTGGATGCGCAACATTTTGATGACTTTTTCGGGTCTGGCGGCAAATTTTGGCGGTGTCCCACTGGCGTTTGCATTTATCGCCACCATTGGACACACCGGTTTTCTGACTGCCATCCTCAAACAGATCTGTTATACCGGCGCGGGGGGCGCTCAAATTTGCCCGTTCGATATTTATAAAGACGGTTTTAACCTGTACAGCGTTACTGGTTTGACACTGGCTTACCTTTATTTTCAATTCCCACTGATGGTTCTCACCATCGCCCCAGCGCTGGAGGGCTTGAAGCATGATTGGCGTGAAGCCTCCGAAAATTTGGGCGCCAATAACCTGCAATATTGGTGGAATATAGCCCTGCCAGTCTTGCTCCCATCCATTCTTGGTTCAAGCATCTTGTTGTTTGCCAGCGCGTTTGGCGCATTTGCCACCGCCCAGGCTCTTACCGGCGGCAGCATCTACCTTGTAACAATCCTGATTGGACAACAAATCCGAGGCGATGTTCTTAATAATCCCAATGAAGGCTATGCCCTTGCCCTGGGCATGGTAGTGATCATGGGCATCTGTGTTACCGGGTATACCATTCTGCAACGACGAACTGCCAGGTGGTTAAAATCATGAAAAAAAGCCGTTATAACTTTTGGGCTATCTTTTGGGCCAGCCTTGGTATGTTGTATTTCTTTGTGCCGTTATATGGCACGCTGGATTTTTCTCTGCGCATGCAAAAAGGCACGCTCAGCCTGCTGGCCTATCAAACAGTTTTAGCCGATCCGCAGTTTCTGGAGAGTTTCAGCTACTCAGTAATCATGGGTCTGATTACTGTTTTAATCAGTCTATTAATCTTCCTGCCTACCACTTATTGGATTTATCTAAAACTTCCTCAGGCCAAGCCTTTGGTTGAGATCATTACCATTTTGCCATTCATCATCCCGGTGATTGTGTATGTTTTCGGTTTGATCCGCACCTTTAGCCGCCCGCCCCTCCAACTCACCCTGACACCCTTCAAGACAGATATCCTGATCACGGCTGGTTACGTGATCCTTTCCATGCCGTTTATGTACAGAGCAATTGATGTTGGTATGCGGTCCATCGATGTTCGCACTTTAACAGAGGCATCTCAGAGCCTGGGAGCGAACTGGGTCCAGGCGCTGGTTACGGTCATCATCCCCAACCTGCGTATCGCCATCCTTAGCGGAGCCCTGATTTGTTTTGCAACCGTTATTGGCGAACTTATCCTGGGCGATTTTCTGGTTCGCCCGGCACTTGGCCCTTACATGGTGCAGGTCGGTAGAGACAAGGCCTATGAGCCGGCCGCGCTTGGTATCATGAGCTTTGCGCTGACCTGGATATGCCTGGGTATCATGCAGTTGGTCTCCCACGGCGGTACCAGCCAACAAATCACGGGCCGTTAAATAAAAAATCCACGAGGACAAAATGTCTTTCCTTACGCTTTCTCACATCAATAAATCTTTTAATGACATGCCCGCAGTGGAAGATTTTAATCTAAACGCCGAGCAAGGTGAATTCGTTTCATTTTTGGGTCCCAGTGGCTGCGGAAAAACAACCACCTTACGCATGATTGCCGGTTTTGAACTCCCAACATCTGGGAAAATTTCAATCGCAGGTCAGGACCTGACCACTGTCCCACCCAATAAGCGCAATATAGGGATGGTTTTTCAGTCTTACGCCTTGTTCCCCAATATGAACGTGGCTGAGAATATCGGTTATGGACTGAGAATTGCTGGAAAGCCGAAGCTGGAGATCGCTCAACGCGTGCAGGAAATGCTCAGCCTGATTCACCTCGAAAATTTTAGCACCCGCTATCCATACCAGCTTTCTGGAGGACAACAGCAGCGCGTAGCGTTGGTACGCGCGCTGGCAATTCATCCGCAGGTACTGTTGCTCGATGAACCTCTTTCCGCCCTGGACGCCAAAATCCGTGTGGAACTGCGCCAGGAAATCCGTCGTATCCAGCAGCAGTTAGGTATCACCACAATTTACGTAACGCACGATCAGGAAGAAGCGCTTTCCCTCTCAGACCGGGTGGTCGTCATGAGTCAGGGACGCATGGAGCAGGTTGGAACGCCTGCCGAAATCTATACATATCCAGAGACCGAGTTTGTAGCCAAATTCGTCGGGCAAATAAATTTACTTCCGGTGGATATCATTAATCCGCCAGAAGGTTTGGTGAAGATTGGGAAGCAGTCAGTACGTACCAGCCGGGCAGTACAACACGCCGATGGACATGCATTGCGGCTGGCCATACGCCCGGAAGAATTAAATTTAGGCCATGTGGAAGGCGCCAACAACTTAACCGGCAAAGTAGATGCTATCACCTATTTGGGTTCAATTGTCCGGATCCGGATTGATGTTGAAGGACAGTTGCTTTCTATGGACTTATTTAATGAAAGAAAACTGCAAACGCCAAAGATCGGTGACCCGTTTGAAATCAATTTCGATGCGGATGCCTGTTGGCTGCTCTAATATGACCACTAAAAAAATTGCCCTGATCCTGATCGATGGAATGCGGCCAGATGGGATGTTGCAGGCGAATACACCTGTTCTAAAACACCTGATGGCCAACTTTGCATACAGCATGAAGGCGTGTACTGTGCTCCCCAGCCTGACGTTACCCTGCATCACCTCCTTGTTCCTGGGGGTCAACCCACAAATGCATCACACCCAGACCAATACCTTTGCCTCGCACGACTGGCAGACTCCCGGTCTGATCGATCTGTTGCACACTGCTGGATACAAAACAGGATCCTTTACAAACTGGGAACAATTGCGCGACCTCGCGCAACCGGGCGCGCTGGATTTATTATTGTGCGTCAATACTTCCGAGTCGTACAGCCTGCCGGTCGGGGAGAGCGATAGCGTACTTACTCTGCTTTCGCTCCTGGCGCTCCGCCACCAACCGCTTGATTTTGTCTTCCTTTACCTGGGCGGCGTGGATACTGCCGGTCACCTGCACGGCTGGATGTCACCAGAATATATCTCCGCCATTGAAAATGCAGATCGCTGTGTTGGGCTGTTCCTGGACGAACTGCCCGAAGACTCAACCGTATTGATTACCGCGGATCACGGCGGTATTGGTAATTCTCACGGAGCTGGCTCAGAAGAAGAAATGGCCATACCGCTCATTATCTGTTGCGCTGATTTTCCTCAAGGGCAGATCAACTCACCGGTCAGCATTCTTGATATCGCCCCCACCATTGCCGCTTATGCAGGCATATCCGCACCACCGCAATGGGAAGGGAAAAGCCTGCTTGGTACACCCTTATAACTCACGAGGAGCAAAAATGAACTCACTACCTCCATCCAAAGACAAGCTTCTCTTTACACCCGGACCGCTCACCACCAGCCTAACCGTTAAAGAGGCCATGCTGCGTGACCTTGGTTCGCGTGATTTTGAATTCATGCAAACCGTCAAAGACGTACGCAGTCGCTTGGTGGCGCTGAGCGGCGGCAGCGAATCCAACTACAGTACCATTTTGATGCAGGGCAGCGGCACCTTTGGGATCGAATCTGTGATTGGCTCTACCATTCCGCCAGATGGCAAACTGCTGGTACTGGTCAACGGCGCTTACGGGCGGCGCATCGCCCAGATCGCTGCCGTGCTCAAGATCAAGCATAGCGTGTTGAATTTTGCTGAAAATGAGATCATTTCCGCCGCCGCGGTGGATGCAGCCCTGAATGCCGATCCCAACCTCACCGATGTGGCCGTGATCCACTGCGAGACCACCACCGGCATCATCAACCCGGTGGTGGAAATAGGCCAGGCAGTCAAGAAATTTGACTGCTGCTACATCGTGGATGCCATGAGTAGCTTTGGCGCGGTTCCGCTGAACATTGAGGCGGCCAATATTGACTTCCTGGTTTCATCTGCTAACAAATGCATCGAGGGCGTTCCAGGATTTTCTTTTGTCATCGCCCGGCGTTCCACTCTGGTCGCCTCGCGCGGCTATGCACGCAGCCTGAGCCTGGACCTGTTCGCCCAATGGGAAGGGCTGGAGAACAACGGCCAGTTTCGTTTTACGCCACCCACTCATGCCCTGCTGGCGTATCATCAGGCTTTACTTGAACTGGATGCCGAAGGCGGCATCAACGGGCGCGCCGTCCGTTATCGCGCTAATTACGACACCTGCCTGGAAGGCATGCAAGCTCTCGGTTTTAAGACCTATCTTGGTCCAGAAAACCGCGGCTATATCATCACTTCCTTCCTCTATCCACAGCATGAACATTTTAATTTCGTAAAGTTTTACGAGCTGCTCAATGAAAAGGGTTTTGTGATCTACCCCGGTAAATTGAGTAAAGTCGATTGTTTTCGCATTGGGCACGTCGGGCGAATTTATCCCGAAGATGTGCGTGATCTCTTGGATGCCGTGCGCGAAACCATGGCTGAAATGGGTATTTCCCTGCTTTAGAATTAACCAAAGGCACACCAAACATGGATATTATCGTTCAACACACCTATCGCGGCCCGCTCAAAGCCGTCGTTCTCGATTGGGCTGGCACAACCGTAGATTACGGTTCCTTTGCGCCCACGGCAGTTTTCCTACGCTTGTTTGCCGGACGTGGGGTGCAAATCACTCCGGAAGATGCCCGCTCAGGCATGGGCCTGATGAAGAAGGATCACCTGCGTACCATCCTGGCCCGCCAGACCGTAGCCGATGCCTGGAAAAGCACGTATGGTGCCGCTCCAAGTGAGTTGGATATCGATAATTTATTTCAGCACTTTGTGCCCTTACAGTTGGATGTGTTGAAAGACTATGCCGAGCCCATTCCCGGCCTGCAAAATACGATCAAGGATCTGCGCCAACGCGGTATAAAAATCGGTTCCACCACCGGTTATATCCGCTCTATGATGAATATCCTGGCTCCCGAGTCGGCAAAACACGGTTACCAGCCAGATTGCATTGTCTGTCCAGACGAAGTCCCGGCCGGTCGGCCTTACCCCTGGATGTGCTATCAGAACGCCATGCAGCTGGGTGTCTTTCCGATGACTGCCATGGTCAAAGTGGGTGACACATTGCCAGACATTGCCGAAGGATTGAACGCCGGTATGTGGACGGTCGGGATATCGCTGACCGGCAACCTGGTAGGTCTCAACGCTGCTGAAGTAGAGGCGCTGCCCCTGGAAAGACAGAATGAGATGCGTAAAACTGCCGAGCAACAGCTTTACCAGGCCGGCGCCCACTATGTGATTGATGGTATTTGGGATCTACCTGCTGCGCTCGATGAAATACAGTCCAACAGGTTGCCAGGTTAACGCTTACAAATAGTCACTTATTAAAAGAAGATGACTCTTACCCGGCTGGCCCTTTTTGACCTTGATTACACCATTCTGGATGGCGACAGTGAAGCCATGTGGTGTCATTTTTTATTCGAAAAGAATGTGGTCGATAAGAATTTCCTGATGCGTATTACCGATTATTATCATGCCTACGATCAAGGCTGGCTGGATATTCACGAATACCAGGCCTTTTTATTAAAACCTATGACTCAACTGCCCCTGGCGCGGCTCTACACTTTGCGGAAGGAATACCTGCGACAGGTGCGCAGTACTGTGCGAGTAAAAATGATGCGCAGGGTCAACCGCTTTCGATCGCAGGGATTCATCCTCTTGCTTATCACAGCATCAAATAGTTTCATTGCAGAGCCGATTGCTGAATATTTAGGTTTCCCCTACTTAATATGCACACAAATAAAAAAGAATGATGGCCATTTCACCACAGAGCTGGAAGGCATCCCAGCCTTTCGCGAAGGAAAGGTTCAACGATTGGATTTATGGCTTATTGAAAATGGATTTACATTACAAGAAAGTTGGGGGTACAGCGATTCATACAACGATTTACCCCTTCTGAATAGAGTCGAAAATCCTGTTGCTGTATTGCCTGACTCTATCCTTAGAACACATGCCAAACAACATGGATGGAAGATCGTCGATGCATAAAAAGAGTAATTGGGGTTCCAATGGCATATTCCCTTCAATTTGACGGGATGATGCATACATTGAGCGAGGATAATCCACAAAACGGTGGTTTCCTCGGATACGGCTGGCTGATCAGCCGGGATGACACTGAAATTGCCTACGGCTTTGGGTTATTTGCGCACAATAACAAGGTGAACTCGAACCTTGCAGAATACCTGGCGCTGATAGAAGCCCTCGATGCCTCGCTTGATCTGCGCATTCGCAATGATAAAATTGAAATCCGTGGCGATGCAAAATGTGTTATTGACCAGATGACCGGAGCTGCCTCGATCAGTTCCAGCGCGACCCGCGCGCTGTACCAGCGCGCGCAAAAGCTTGCCTCGCAGTTCAACCACCTGGCCTGGGGTTGGGTTCCGCGCAGTGAAAATAAGCTGGCCGATAAATTAAGCCGTCGTGGGTTGCGCCAGTTATACAACCGGCCAAATGCCTACGAAAGCGCTATGCATCAATTAAACACCCAGCCTTGTGACCGGAGCGGTTTCATCTCTTTGCTGGACCTGCGCGTGTATAACCCGATGATCTATTGAAAAGCCAATTAATGCACACTGAAAAAACAATAAAGAGGGGCTGTCTGAAAAGTAGACAGCCCCTCTTTATTAGCGCGCATCAGGCCTGACCACCGTTGGTTTCACGATATTCGCCTGTGACGACAAACACCGTGCGCTCGCAGATGTTGGTGACCCTGTCAGCGAAACGTTCCAGGTTATGCGCGGCCCAC
>JBBRWF010000108.1:0-10640 GCA_038249405.1 Anaerolineales bacterium | reverse complement strand
TGGCCGGGCCTTTGTAGGCGGCAATCGCATCCAAAACGCCGAGGACAACTTCGTCATCGTGGGTGAAGACGGCCTTGATGCTCTCGATGTCAGCCTGTGAGCTGGTATTCAGGAAGGTTTCCATCTGATCGAGAGCCTTGGCGCGCTGCCAATCGGTGGTGAACTCTTGCACGATCTTGAATTTCGGAGAGGCGGTGGACTTGAAGCCATCCGAGCGCTGGGTCGGGACGGTGGAGAGGTCACCCTTGAATTCCAAGATGTTGATATCTTTGCCTGCATCGATGTCGGCCTTGAAGTACTTGTTGAAGTACTCGCCGCTCATCTTGCCGATGGTGACATTGTCGCCCATGAACTCGACGGTTGGTTTGAAGTCCGTAATCAGGCGGTCGTAGATGACGAGCGGGATCTTGGCATCCATTACCTTCTGGGCAGCCGAGCGCAGTTCATCGCCGTTGATCGGCCACATCACAATCACATCGACTTTTTCGTTGATCAGGGTGTCAATCTGGTTGTTCTGCTCAGAGGTTTCACCGGCGGTCAAGAACTTGTAGGTGAAGCCTTCTTTGGCGGCCAGTTCTTTGGCGAAGGCTTCAGCATGCTGGATGCTTTCTCCGGTAAAGCCGTGAGTGGCATTGGGCATAATGATGCCCATGACCTTGCCTTTGGCGCTGGGAGCAGCGGCTGCCGGAGCCTGGGCTTCGGGAGCCGGGGTTGTGGCAGCCGGAGCGCAGCCAGCGATCAAAGTGACTATAAGCACTAACGTGAAAATTACAGAAAGCTTTTTCAAAGTTCTTCTCCTCTAATTTGAAATCGAATAGAAACTACACCGCGCAACACTTACTTAGTCTTCGTTCAACCACCTCCTTTTTCTAAAGAATTTGGAGCTGAAAGATGTTTTATCTCAAAAAGTAAAATAATGCAGGGTCAGTTGATGAGAATATGTCGATAAAAAGATTTAGACTGTGAAGGTGGGTTGGCCTTCAACAACGAATAAATATTCGCGTGCCAGTGCAACTGCCCCGGTCACGCCAGCTTCTGGCCCCATGCGCGAAAAATTGATCGCCAGATGGGTGGTTGCCAACGGCAGGGAGCGCCGCAGCACTGCCCGCCGGATGGAAACCAGCAGGTGATTGCCGAAATTGGTAATTCCGCCGCCGATAAAGATATGACTGGGGTTGAAAAAATTCACCAGCCCCGCCAGCACATCGCCAATCATCTGCCCGCTGGCGCGGATAATTTCCAGCGCGGCCTGGTCACCTTCACGGCAGGCTGCATTGACATCATCCGGTCGCAGGATGCCGCCATTTGCTTCCATCACCTGGCGCAGCAGTGGGCTGGAACCATTTTTTGCTGCCTGCATGGCTTTCTCCGTGATCGCCGGGCCGGCAGCCATGGCTTCCAGGCAGCCGGTATTTCCGCAGCGGCATATTGGCCCCTGCTTGTCCACGCAGATGTGACCAATATCACCGGCGCAGCCAATGCTTCCGCGATGTATTTTCCCGTTGGAAACGATGCCGGAACCAATGCCGGTCCCAATTTTGATAAAGATAAAGTGATCGATCCCGCTACCATCCCCGGCGCGCTGTTCCCCAATCGCCATGATATTAACATCGTTATCGACAACAACATAAGCAGATGAAAAGGTGTGCTGGAAAAAGTCGCGGATCGGGAAATTTTCCCAACCAGGCATCAGCGGCGGTGCAACCAAAACACCGCGCGTAAAATCGACCGGGCCGGGCAACCCCACGCCAATCCCAAGGATCTGGTCATGTTGAAAGCCCTGCGCCTTTGCAATTTCAAGGATCAATTCGCTGCAGCGGCTTAAAAATTCATCGGGAGACTGGCGCACATCCGCCGAGGCGGAACGCCGCTGAAGAACCTTGCCACCTACATCGGTCAGAACCAGGTCGATACTGGTTGCGCCGATATCCAGCCCGACCAGGTAACCCAGTTGATCATTGATCCGCAGCAGACCAGGTCTGCGTCCACCCTGGGAGATGCCCTCCCCTGCTTCGATGAGATAAGCCTTTTCCAGCAGGCTGCGGATTTCTTGGGATGTTTTGGCTTTTGACCATCCTGTGATATTGGAAATCTCAGTCCGGGAAATTTCTCCCTGCCTGCGCAGCGCGCGAATAACTTCTGCCTCAGCCCGGTTCAACAAAATTGGGGCATGTAGAGTTCGGGCTTGCCTTGATTCGGGCTTTTCCGGAATGAGCATTTTTCCACTTTCTGAAAAGATGGCTGTGACTTCTTGCACAAATTGGTGCACTTAAGTTATAACAAATATTCTTAGTAAACGCAATAGCCTGCTTAGAATAAAATAATTAGAACTTCGTTTATCTAATATCCAAAGTTCTTATTTTTTATCACTAACCTGGGTCAAGAACAGTAAAACATCCGGTTTATAATAAAAATAGTCTCCCTGGAAAAAAAGGAACCCTGATGACCAACAATCTTGAGCTTAATCATTTTGAATTGATTACCCCTTTTGAATGCGGCAGCTTTAAATTTGCACTTTTTGATTTCGACGGCACCATTTCTCTGATTCGCGAAGGTTGGCAAAAAATAATGGTGCCGATGATGGTCGAACTGCTGCTGCAAACCCCTCACCACGAAACTGCGCCAGAAATTGAGCTGGTCACCCGAAAGTTTGTCGCTGAGTTAACCGGCAAACAGACTATCTACCAGATGATCCGCCTGAGTGAAGAAATTACGCAGCGTGGCGGCACGCCGCTCGAACCAATCGCCTATAAAAACGAGTATCACGACCGTTTAATGGAGCGCATCAAAAAACGGATTCTGGATCTGGAACAAAAGAAAGCTTCATCTGAATCGATGTCAGTGCCGGGTTCGATTGAATTTGTGAAACTGTTGCGTGAGCGCGGGATTAAGTGTTTTCTGGCCTCTGGCACTGACGAGAAATACGTCATCCATGAAGCAGATTTGCTCGGCTTGACACCTTATTTTGAAGAAATTTCTGGCGCGCAGGATGATTATAAGAATTTCAGCAAGAAAATGGTGATCGACCGGATCATCCAAACCCATCACCTAAGCGGAAGCGAGTTCATCAGCTTTGGCGATGGCTATGTCGAAATTGAAAACACCAAATCTGTTTCCGGTGTGGCGGTGGGCGTGGCAACCAATGAGGCAGAGCGCGTTGGTATCGACGAATGGAAGCGCAATCGCCTGATTGCCGCCGGTGCGGACTTGATCATCCCGGATTTTCGTGAAACGGATGCTTTGATAAATTACTTTCTAAGCCCAAATCAGTAGGAGACGCCATGCCGTACCCGATATTTGACCGTTCGCAATTGAAAATTAAACCGCTTGGAGAACGCATTAACGATCTGGGTATTCAGGTGGTAAAACCGCTCGATGCCCCGGTACCTGTTTTCCATTCTCCTGAACTGGTAGCAGTCGCTGAAGCAATTGCCAAAGCCCACAGGTCTGGCAAGCCAGTGATCATGCTGATGGGGGCGCACGTCATCCGTGAAGGTAACGCCAACTACATCATCGACCTCATGGAAAGAAAGATCCTTACCCACATCGGGTTTAATGGCGCCGGGGTTATCCATGATTATGAGTTTGCGAAAATCGGCGCCACCACTGAAAGCGTGGCCCACTACATCAAGGATGGTCAGTTTGGTTTGTGGCAGGAAACCGGGGAGATCAATAACCTGGTTTTCCGAGGATATCAAGAGGGGCTTGGGCTGGGCGAAGCGGTCGGCAAGGCCATTGAAGAACAAGAATTCCCTTACCGGCAATCCAGCATCCTCGCCGCTGGTTACCGGCTCCAGATCCCGGTCACGGTGCATGTCTCGATCGGTCAAGATATCCTCCACGAGCACCCCAATATGGATGGCGCGGCCTACGGTGATACCTCCTACCGTGATTTCTTGATCTTTACGCAAGCCATCACTGGTCTTCAAAATGGGGTTTTTCTCAATTATGGTACCCAGGTGATGGGCCCGGAAGTTTATCTCAAAGCCCTGGCGATGGCGCGCAATGTCGCCCATCAAAAAGGGGAAAAGATCAACGAATTTACCACTGCTGTCTTTGACCTGGTCGATTTGGGCGAAGATCTGCACCTGGAAGCCAGGAAGTACACCGCGCGCTATTACTTCCGCCCTTATAAAACGATTTTGGTGCGCACCGTTCAGGATGGCGGCACCAGCCATTACATCCGCGGCAATCATAACGAGACTTTCCCGAATCTCTATCAGCTCATTCTCAAAAATCTGGAGCTCGCCCATGACTGATGAGTACTTGAGCCAGGCACGTTTTGACGAACTGACTGCCAGCTTTCCCGAATCCAGGATCGCTGTCATCGGGGATTTCTTTCTGGATGAGTACCTGATTCTGGACAAAAGCCTGAGTGAAATTTCCCTCGAAACCGGTCTCGAAGCCTACCAGGTGACCTGCACCCGGAAAAGCCCTGGCGTTGCGGGAACGGTCACCAATATTTTGCGTTCGCTGGATGTGCCAGTGGTGGCGGTCGGTTTTTCAGGTGATGACGGTCACGGCTTTGAACTGCGCCGCGGGCTTAAAGATCTTGGGATCAATTTGGATCATTTTGCAGTTTTTCCTGATCGCTTTACACCTACCTATACCAAACCGATGCTCCTTGAAAACTGTGCCGAGACAGAACAATCTCGACTGGATACCAAGAACCGCCAGCCTCTGTGGCCCGAGCATGAAAAAGAACTTATTCAATCCTTAAGGACGGTTGTTCCAGAAGTGAAGGCGGTGCTGGCGATTGACCAGGCAAAAGGCAAGAACTGCGGCGTGATTACCGATGTAGTCCGCGCCGAATTGGCGGCTTTGGCAAAGCAATATCCAGAGAAGATCTTTATGGCAGATTCCCGCGATTACATGAGCCTGTTCAAGAACACAATCGTCAAATTTAATGTCATTGAAGCCTCAAAAATGTTTGGTCTCGAACACCCAGATCACTCACCAGAATTTGTTGTCAGCCTCAGCCAGCAACTCTTTGAGAAGTACCAGAAACCTATTATTTTGACCCTCGGGGCACAGGGTTTGCAAGTCACAGACCGGTTGGGTTCAACCAGAATTCCGGCAATCCCGATCAGCGGGCCAACCGACATCGTTGGCGCGGGTGACAGCGTGATGGCCTCCGCTGGCGCGGCCATGAGCGTTGGCGCTTCCCTGGTCGAAGCCTCGATCATCGGATGCCTGACTGCTTCGATCATCATCCAGCAAATTGGCACGACCGGGATTGCTACGCGCCAGCAAATTGCCGAACGTTTTGCAGCAAACCGGGAGTGGTTGAACGCTACGATCCGTGTTTCGCAGAGCAATCATCCGTAAATCATTAATTTCATTGGGAGGCAAAGATGGCCAGACCAATCACTTTATGCACAAGTCAATGGATTGACCTGCCCCTGGAAACCCTGGCCCAAAAAGCCCGCGACTGGGGCTTTGACGGGCTGGAACTGAGCTGCGGCGGGGATCATTTCGAGGTCGACAAAGCGCTTGAAAGCGATGAGTATTTACGCGAGAAGCGCGATTTGCTGGAGAAATATCAGCTCCAGTGTTTCTCGATCAGCAACCATCTTGTTGGTCAGTGTGTCTGTGATCCGATCGATGAACGGCATCGGAGCATTCTGCCCTCGCGTCTGTGGCAGGATGGGGAGCCGGAAGGCGTCCGGCAGCGAGCAGCCGAGGAGATGAAACGAACGGCTGAAGCCGCCCAAAAATTTGGCGTCAAGACCGTCAATGGCTTTACCGGGAGCAGTATCTGGTCCAAATTGTACTTCTTTCCCCCGACCAGCCAGGAAGCCGTAGACGAAGGTTACCTGGACTTTGCCTGGCGCTGGCTGCCGATACTGGATGCTTTCAGCGCTTGCAGCGTGCGTTTTGCTCTGGAAGTTCACCCAACCGAAATCGCCTATGATATTTTTACGATGCAGCGCGCTCTGGACGCGGTGAATAACCACCCCAGCTTCGGGATTAATTTCGATCCCAGTCACCTGATTCACCAATTTATAGATCCGCTGCTATTTTTGGATGAATTCCAGGAGCGGATTTTCCATGTCCATGTCAAGGATGTCAAAGTTCGCCTGAATGGCAAAAGCAGTATTCTTTCATCGCATCTCGCTTTTGGCAACCCCGGTCGTGGGTGGGATTTTGTTTCGCCCGGGCACGGGGATATCCGCTGGGATGAGTTGAACCGCAAGTTGAACCAGATCAATTATTCCGGACCGTTTTCCATTGAATGGGAAGACAGCGGCATGGAACGGGAATGGGGCGCGCAGGATGCCTTGCGTTTTATCCAGAAAATCAACTTTGAGCCTTCCACCCGCGCCTTTGACGCGGTATTCAGTGATGTCAGTAAAAAGTAGGTGACGATGATCGAACAGCATGAATATTCCGATAGCGCTTGGGGCCGCTGCATCGCCCTCAGAAACGAATTGGTGGAGTTGGTTATCCCCTTAGAAATTGGCCCCCGCGTGATCCGCTATGGTTTTCGGGATGGGAAGAATCAATTTGCCGAGTTCCCAGCGCAAAAAGCCGACCCGGATCTTGGTAAATGGCATTCCTTCGGCGGCCATCGTCTCTGGCATGGGCCGGAAGATATCGTCCGCACCTATCTACCGGATAACGACCCGGTCAGGATTGAAGCTTCGGATTCCGCCATCATCATCCAACAAAAGCTGGAGACGCCCACGCTTTTGCAAAAAGAAATGGAAATTCATTTAGACCCAAACAGTACCCACGTACAAATTATCCATCGCATCCTCAACCAGAGCCTGTTTGAGGTCCAGTTGGCAGTGTGGGCGGTCTCGGTGATGGATACCGGGGGCCGCGCGATTCTCCCCTTGCCTGCGCGTGGAGGTCACGACGAAAACTTGCGGGCGCAGACTTCACTCAACCTGTGGGCCTACACAGATCTTCAAGATCCACGCTGGCAATTTGGACAGAAATACATCACCTTCCAACAGAACCCTGCCAATTCACTGCCGCAAAAGATCGGACTTTCGCGCTCTGCCGGTTGGCTGGCTTACCTGAATGGCGGCCAGGCCTTCCTGAAAAAATGCGGCTATGTTGAAAATTGGGCTTACCCGGATGAGGGCAGCGCTTTGGAGATTTACGCTGATCACAAGTGTGTGGAGCTTGAATCGCTATCCCCGCTTACTACGATCGAGCCAGGCGGCTGCGCCGAGCTGGTCGAGGACTGGTATCTGCTGAAAGGGATTGAGATGGATGCAGATGAAAACGCTCTCGATCAAATCCTGAAGCTGGCTGCACTATAAACCGGCTCTTGCAGCACAAATACTTTATTCTTTCGCGCTTGAATGTTTTTAAACTTTCTCCTGCGTCAGCAAGGCCGCGCCCAGCAGGAGTTCCTTTCCATCCAGAGTCGAGATTTCGATCTGGCAGCGTTCTTTAAAAAATGGATGTACCTGCTGCTGAACTGCGGGAAAGAAATACTTCTCAAAAATATCCCTGGAGCGGGTCAGACCGCCGCCGATCACGATAAGCTGCGGGTCAAGGCAGGTGATCAGGTTGACGATCATGCTGGTCAGGCCTTGTATGGCCCGCTGAATGATCTCGATGCAGGCCGGATCCAATGCGCGGCAAGCTTCAAACACCATCGCGGCGTTTATACTTGCGGGTTGATTTTGACTCAACTGCGCCAGGATTTGGCAATCCCGAGGCCGGCTGGCAAGCGCATCCTGCCCCTGGCGTGCGATCGCCCAGCCGGAGCAAACGCTTTCAAGGCAGCCTCGGCGTCCGCACGAACAGGGGGAGCCATTCGGATCAACCAGGTAATGTCCCATTTCGCCGGCCATGCCTGAACCACGGTAAAGTTGACGATCAACTATCAGTCCGCCGCCTACACCTGTGCTGAGCTGGATATAAACAAGGTGATCCAGATGACGGTGACCGCCAAACCACCATTCCCCCAGCGCAGCTACGTTGCCATCGTTATCCATCACCGCCGGGATTTGGAAGGCCTGGCTGATTTCAGCCACCAGGGGCGCGCCATTCCAGTTGGCGATATGGTTGGAGAGCAAAACGCTCTGCCGGTCATTGCTGACCGGCCCGCCAAAGCTTATCCCAACCGCGCTGACCGGCCGGGCCTGATCAGATACGGCCAACGCCTGCTGCCCACATGCGATCATGGCTTTCAGGGTGCCGGTGGCGCCTTCAGAAACCGGGGTTGGCTGGCGAATGATGGGACCAACTATTTTTTCTTCAACCAGGCTCACAACTGCTGCCGCAAGCTTTGTACCTCCAAAATCCAGCGCAAGCACCAGGTCATTGCCCCTAACCGCGGACCAATTCGTTTTAATGACCATACATGACAGAGTCGCGCAGCAAACCAGCCAGGATATGGTTAATGATCAGGTGAACATCTTCAATCATTTCCATGCTGTCGCTGGGGACAACCAGGCAGATATCAGTCAATGCTTTCATCTTGCCGCCTTCAAACCCTGTCAACCCGATAACTTTGATCTTCATCTCACGGGCGGTTTCAATCACCTTCAAAATATTGGCCGAATTTCCCGAGCCACTGATGGCAATTAAAATATCATCCGGCTCGCCCAAAGCCAGAAGTTGTTCCGAAAAGATAATGTCGTAGCCCTCATCGTTCGCATACGCCATAACAGAGGGAATATTATCATTCAGGCAAATCGCGCGCATACGTTTTTTGCCAGGCTCGCGGGTATTTTTCCCAAAATCACAGACCATGTGAGAAGCCGCAGCCGCGCTTCCGCCGTTGCCAACCACAAATATCTGCTTGCCTGTCCTGCGGGCATCTTGTAAAACATGGTTAATTTCAACAAACTTGTCTTCTGGTAAGGCATTCAAGATCTGATTAAGCTGACCTGTGTACATCTTTACAAAACTTTCCTGGGTGCTCATTTTTTCTCCTGGGATTGCTGAAATGCTAAGCCTTATGAACCATTAAGGTTTATTGGCAAGCTAATATATAATACCCTATTTCACAAACTAAGATATTGCCTCCAGCCAGCTTCAGCAATAAAAACTTAACAGCGCGCTATGACGCTGTAGCAAGCAAGCTGTATTTTATGATCAACCAATGGACCCCCCTTTGTGCAAAATAGTGGTAACCTTAAGCCAATGAATGTCCAAATACTAGCAGGAGAAGCATATGTCCAATGAATTTCCACGTACAACTGTAGGGGGTGTCAGCCTGCCGCGCCTGATCATCGGCACAAACTGGTTCCTGGGTTATTCCCATACCAGCCTGGCCAAAGATCATTTCATCAAAGAATTTCAAACCCGCCAGCGCATCGTCGCCATCCTGGAAACCTTTCTGCATTACGGGATCGACGCGCTCATGGGGCCGGTTTCCCCACAGCTGGAAGAAGCGGTTGTGGAGGCCGAACAGCGCGTTGGGAGACCCATCATCCGCATCTATACCCCTGCCTTCGAATTGGACCCAGGCGCAACACACGAAGAATGCGCAGAGATCATGTTCGACCGCTGCGCCGCCTCGCATGCCACCTTCTGCCTGCCGCACCAAATGGTCACCGATGCGCTGCTCGATCGCCGGGCAGGCCTGATCCGTGACCTGGACAAATATACTACCATGATCCGGGCGCGCGGAATGATCCCCGGTCTTTCCACCCACATGCCTGAGGCGATTGTCTACGCCGATCGGCAAAAAGCGGATGTGGAGACCTATATCCAGATCTACAATGCGGCCGGATTCCTGATGCAGGTAGAAACCGACTGGGTGATGCGCACGATCAGCGAAGCCGAGAAACCGGTCATGGTCATCAAACCGCTGGCTGCAGGGAGATTGCTGCCCGTCGTTGGGCTGGCTTTCGTCTGGAATACCATTCGTGAGCAGGATATGGTGGTGATTGGCACTACCACACCGGAGGAAGCGCGTGAGAGCATTGAACTCTCGCTTGATCTGATCAACCGGCGCATTCCCAATAACGAACTACAGGCGACGCGCAGCAAGAATTCCCTGCGATAAATATCTCAAGAACGCAAACCACAGCGCAACGCCACGACACCAGGTAAATTTTGGGAACAAAATTATCTGGTGTTATGTTTGTGGAAAGTGGCTTCAAGAAAAAACCGCGGCCCCAAACGCTAACCATGCAAACCCGGCTGGTGTTGCTAGCACGACACGTACCCTAACGGAGGTAAACCTATGAATACTGCTACTGGCTATAGACAGGAGTTGACGGGGGTATTTGGGTTTCCAGTCGACGAGAACCCCACGGTTGTGATGATGGAAGCGGCTTTTCAGGCATTGACGCTGCCCTGGCGCTATCTCACACTCCAGGTGGCTCCTGCAGATTTGGCGGCGGGCATCCAGGGCATCCGTGCCATGGGTTTCTGGGGGCTAAACCTGACCATCCCGCATAAGGTGAATATCCTGCAATATCTGGATGAAGCAAGCCCTGTCAGCAGAATTCGGTTCGTAGAAAATCTTGAACAGTTGCCCTGGCATTAGTCACTCGCATATCATCGATATTCATGGATATAACGAATAGAAATGGTTCAAAGGGTAAATTATGGAAACCGAAAAACTAAAACATTTATTGGAAAATGTACGAAGCGGCCAGCTGGATGTGGACACAGCGCTCGCCAACCTCCGCAGCCTGCCTTACGAAAACCTGGATGGTTTT
>JBBRWF010000107.1:0-10689 GCA_038249405.1 Anaerolineales bacterium | reverse complement strand
TTATCAGCTACGGTGGTTCAAGTATTGTGGCATCCTTTATTGCAATTGGAATTTTGATGAATGTTTCGCGGCAAAGCCAGCCGCAAACAGAAACCGAAGAATGGAGAAACCTAGGTGCGAGTTTTGATCTGCGCGGGCGGAACCGGCGGCGGAGTTTATCCCGCATTAGCCGTTCATAATGCGCTAAAAGCTGCCCACCCTGATGTGGAAACACTCTGGGTAGGCGGCGAAGGTGGCATGGAAGAAGGGCTCGTAAAACGAGCCAATATTCCTTTTAAAACCATACCAGCCGCTGGTTTGCATGGCGTGGCGTGGTCCCGTGTACCCGGTAACCTGCTTTCTCTCATCCGCGGCGTCGCAGAAGCTGCAAAGATCCTCAAAGAATTCCAGCCCGATGCATTATTTTTTACCGGTGGTTTTGTAGCAGGGCCTATGGCCTCGGCAGGCCGCAAGATACCAGCGCTGCTTTATGTGCCGGATATTGAGCCAGGCCTGGCGCTAAAAATGCTGGCATATTTTGCAAAACGCATTACGGTCACAGCAGAAGAATCAAGGCAATTCTTTGCAAAAAACGCGGATGTTGTCGTAACTGGCTACCCCGTGCGTGCAGAAATTTCGAATTGGAACAAAGATGCTGCCCGGAAACATCTGGGAATTCAAAGCGACTCGCCGGTTCTTCTGGTTTTCGGAGGCAGCAAGGGTGCCCACTCGATAAACACGGCGCTCATTGAACACCTGCCCGCTTTGCTGGAATTTACAGAAGTGGTTCATATCAGCGGCGAATTAGACTGGACACTGATTGAAGCTATGCGCCCAACCATCGCGAAAGAAAAGGCCAGCCGTTATCATGCTTATCCATATCTTCATGAAGATATGGGAGCAGCATTTGCTGCAGCTGACCTGTGTATTTCCCGGGCCGGGGCCTCCGTTCTGGGCGAATTACCCGAATATGGAATTCCGGCCATACTGGTACCTTACCCTCACGCCTGGCGCTACCAAATGGTCAACGCAAACACACTGGCCAAACGAGGAGCTGCGCTGATGATAGAAGATGAAAAACTGAAGAGCGGTCTGTATCTGACCGTTCAAGCCCTATTGACAACCCCCGTAAAACTGGCCGGGATGCGCAAAGCCATGCTCGTGCTGCGCAATCCAAATGCCGCAAAAAGAATCGCCGAGCAACTGTATGAGCTTGCAGGAGATAAGCGATGATCAGTATTAACTTCACATTCTGGTTCCTTGTTATTTTATTTGGCTTGATCGGTATGATGCGCGGCTGGGCCAAGGAACTACTGGTTTCCTTCAGCGTTATCCTTGCTCTGGCTTTCAGCCAATTATTGCAGCGCTATGTACCCCTTATAAAAAATCTGGCTGTGGATGATATCGCCCTCTTCTGGGTTCGATTTGTACTCATCATCACCCTGGTCTTCTTTGGATATCAGACTGTGGGCCTGCCGCGCTTTGCGGGCAAAGTCAACAGAGAAAAATTACAGGACAGCCTGCTGGGCTTCGTACTTGGCGCATTGAACGGGTTCATGATTTTCGGATCAATCTGGTTTTTCATGAACGATGCCAAATATCCATTCACATATATTACCGCTCCAGACGCCAATACTGAGATGGGCAAGGCTGCCATTAACCTGCTCCCAGTACTGGCTCCACACCTTCTCGGAGAACCAGCCGTTTACTTTGCAGTAATGATTTGCTTTATTTTCGTTTTGGTGGTGTTCATCTAATGACAAACGTTCATTTCATCGGAATTGGAGGCAGCGGTCTCTCTGCCATTGCCCGCTTCCTGCTTGAGCAGGGATACCGGGTAAGCGGCTCTGATCGCGCGCTTTCACCTCTGGCCGCGGAACTACAATCTGACGGTGTTAAGGTTTTTGTGGGGCACGCTCCCCAAAACGTTAACAACGCAGATTGGGTTGTGCGTTCTTCAGCCGTTCCCGATGATAACGTTGAGGTTTTGGCTGCCAGAGCGGCAGGTATCCCGGTTTATAAACGCGCCGATTTCCTGGGACGGCTGATGGCGTGGCCCGAAAAAGATGGCATCGCCATCGCCGGAACCCACGGAAAAACGACCACTACCGCCATGCTGGCCTGGATACTTACACAACTGGGCACCGATCCGTCTTTCATTATCGGCGGCGTGGCGCAAAATTTTGGTGTAAACGCGCATGCCGGAAAGGGCCGTCCCTTCGTAATTGAAGCCGACGAATATGACCGCATGTTCCTGGGCTTGCAGCCTCGCTTCGCAGTGATCACCAATATTGAACACGACCACCCGGATATTTATCCCACAGCGCAGGAATTTAACACAGCCTTTAGAGCATTTTCCAAGCTGGTCCCGGAAAATGGAGCGCTGATCATCAGCGATGAAGATATGGGTTCGGCTGCATTGGCTGATGAAGTTCGGCAGTTGGGCAAACGCGTAATTGCCTACCGTATCGAAGAAAATAAAAAAACTGGCGCGGGAGAATGGGTCATAGCCCAACAGCTAACGGCCAATCATCTGGGCGGCTTCACTTTTAACGCAGTAATGCGCCTGCAGAACGCCACCGCACACTTTACTGGCATCCAGTTACGAGTTCCTGGGCTGCACAATGTACGGAATGCCCTGGCTGCCCTGGGTGTGTCCGGGGCGTTGGGCTTGGATCTTCAGGCTGCCGCCAGGGCCCTTGGCGATTTTAAGGGAACCGGGCGTCGTTTTGAAATCAAGGGCGAGGCCGCAGGCGTGACTGTGATCGACGACTATGCGCATCACCCAACCGCTATTCGCGCCACGCTCGATGCAGCCCGCGCCTGCTATCCGAACAGGCGTATTTGGGCACTCTGGCAGCCTCACACTTATTCCCGCACCCAGACCCTTCTGAATGACTTTGCCGATTCGTTCGGCGAAGCTGATCAAGTCATTGTCAGCGAAATATACGCTTCACGTGAACCAAAACAAGATTTTTCAGCTGAAAGTGTGGTCAAGGCCATGGCTCGCGACTCTGCGCACTTTATTCCAACACTCGCGGAGATTAGCAATTATCTTATTCTTCATCTTAAGCCCGGCGACGTTTTGATCGTGATGTCTGCTGGCGATGCCGACCTGGTCAGCGCTCAGGTACTGGCTCACCTGCAAAATTTGCAGGAATCACTGCACAAAAAGTGAGGTATATCATGGGTAATAAAAAACAACATACGTACCAATCCGACACCCTGGGCCTGCAAGATTTAAAAATGGTTCTGGGTGAAATTCCAGAACCAGATCCGCAAGAATTGCGCCGAAATTTCCGGCTGTTCAGCCTGGAAAAAAGCGATGCAGATGCTAAAAAAACGGTGACCAAGTTGATCGGCCACCTTAAGAACACTGAAAAATAAACATTTACTCTCAAAAGAAAATACCACAGGCTGCCCGTGAACCCGGTTGCACCAGACACGCTGCAAAAGTTCGTAAAGGAGCAGGTACAGGAAAATATTTCCCTGGCACCTTTTACTTCTGCGCGGATTGGCGGCCCGGCCGACATTCTGGTCATCGCTCGCAATGCGGATGAACTGGCAAATGTCGCTAAAATCTGTTGGCAGACAGGCGAAGCCTATCTACTGATTGGAGCTGGTTCCAACCTGCTCATTGGCGACAAAGGTTTCAGGGGCGTTGCCATTCTTAACAAAGCAAAAGAAACACAATTCCGCCCCGGCCCTGAGCCAGGCGTGTGGGCTGAGTCAGGCGCACTTTTTTCCAACCTGGCTCACCGCTGCGCTGCGCAGGGTTTCTCCGGTCTTGAGTGGGATGCCACGATCCCAGGAACTGTTGGCGGGGCAGTTTATGGAAACGCTGGAGCCTTTGGCGGAGACACTGCCCACGACATGCTGCGAGCCGAAATATTGACAGAGGCCGGGCGCACCTGGTGGACAGTGGAAGAAATGCAGTATGCCTATCGCTCGAGCATCCTCAAGCGCCTTCCGATGAAGGCCCTGATTCTTTCAGCGGAATTTAGATTAAAAAATTGTAACGCAGCTGTAATACAGACTACAATTGGCAAATTAACCGCACAACGCAAAATCAGCCAACCACCCGGCGCCAGCATGGGTTCCATGTTTAAGAACCCTGGTGAAGATTATGCCGGGCGGCTGATTGAAGCAGCTGGATTAAAAGGCACTCGCATCGGCAGTGCGGAAATCAGCAGCGTGCATGCAAATTTCTTTATTAATCACGGCCAAACACAGGCCAGCGATGTAAAAGCATTAATTGATCTTGCTAAAAGTACCGTCAAAGAAAAATTTGGCATAGACCTGCAACTTGAAGTGGAATTGGTTGGTGAATGGAAATGACAACAACAGCACAAACCAAACGCACCATCGCCATAATTTTTGGCGGCCGCTCAGGTGAACATGAAGTTTCTCTCATGTCCGCTCGCTCGGTGTTGTCAGTGCTGGATACCGCCAAATACCAGGTATTGCAAATTGGTATCACGCGCAGTGGTGCCTGGCTTACAGGCGAGAATGCGCTGACAGCTTTTGAGCAGGGAAACACCTCTGAATTGCTGCCGGTAAGTCTGCTGCCCGACTCAACCAGGTCGGGTTTGGTGGTCCACGCTGGCAGCCAGGCAGAGCGCCTCGTAGCTGTGGATGTTTATTTTCCGCTTATTCACGGCACCTATGGCGAAGATGGTGCCATGCAGGGTCTTTTTGAAATGGCTGATGTGGCTTATGTTGGCGCAGGTGTCATCGGCTCAGCTGTTGGTATGGAAAAAGGCGTCTTCAAGGATGTCATGATCGCCAATCACATCCCGGTGGTTCCTTCTTTCATCGCTCTGCGCTCTGAAATCGAAAATGCTCTTGAAAGCGTGATTGAACGCGCCGAAAAACTTGGACATTATCCGCTCTTTATCAAACCTGCCAACCTGGGATCATCCGTTGGCGTAACCAAATGCCGTTCGCGCGCCGATATTGCCGAGGGGTTAATGGAAGCCGCTCAATATGACCGCCGGGTGCTGATCGAGTACGGTGTCATCAACCCGCGCGAAATTGAGATTTCGGTACTGGGCAATGATTCTGCACGGGTATCCCTGCCTGGTGAAATCTTACCCGGAGCCGATTTTTATTCTTACGATGCCAAGTACATTTTAGGCAACTCTGAACTGTGCATACCGGCAGTGCTCAATGAGCAACAAACAGCTCTTATTCAAGAACTGGCCCTGCAAGCTTTCAAAGCAGTGGATTGTTGCGGCATGGCCAGGGTAGATTTTTTGCTAGACCCCAAAACCGGAGAAGTCTTCTTGAACGAAATCAACACCATCCCTGGTTTTACAAAAATCAGCATGTATCCCAAGCTTTGGGAAGTCAGCGGTCTACCCTATTCTTCACTGCTCGACCGCTTGATCGAATTGGCCCTGGAACGTAAGCAGGAACGCAGCCGCACCTCACATGAATACCGGAGGCAAGCATGAGCCCCGATCGAACCACCATCACCCGCGCAGAGGCCATTCGCCGGCGCAAAGAAGATGAACAGCAGCAGCGCGAGCAGAACGTGTCCGGCAATATTTCCGGCAGAAAAACGACCAGCGCACCCAAAGCAGCAGCCACCACGCCCAGGGCAAAACGCGTTACACCTCAGAGTGTAAAACCCGCCGCACCCAGCGGCCTGCGCCGCCGCTTTGATATCACCATGAGCACACCGCATTCGCGGAGCAGTGCTTACAGCCCCCCCCAAAGGGCCAGAAAAACGCTGACGCTGCCCGACCTGCCACGCATACACTTGGAATTCGGCCCGCGTTGGTTTTCCTTTATCATTATTATCTTTTGCCTGGCAGACCTTTATGTGATGCTGAATATTGACCCGTTTATTGTGCGCCGCGCAACCATACAGGGTATTGAGCGCTTGAATGTACAGGAAGTTGAAAATGCCCTGGGCGCTCAAAACCAGCCAGCTGCGGTACTCAACCCGGCGCAAATCGAATACAATTTGCTGTCAACATTCCCGGAAATTGCCTCTGCCCAGGTCTATATTGACCTGCCCGCCAGGTTGGTGGTTAAAATTAATGAACGAAAACCGGTGGCCGCCTGGACACAGGATGGTCAGACGGTTTGGGTGGATAAAGACGGTTTCGCCTTTGCACCGCGCGGCGATGCTCCCAACCTGGTAACGATCCTAGCGAATGGCGCTGCCCCGGCACCTGTTGAGAATGAAACGGCCAACAAGATTGGAGCGCACCCCTTCCTGGCTACAGACCTGGCAAATGAAATTTCCACCCTTTCAACATCCTTGCCTGAAGGCGCCAGTCTGGTTTTCGACCCGAAGTATGGCTTGGGTTGGAGCGACCCGGGAGGCTGGAAAGTCTACTTTGGTCAATCCAGTGGAGATGCCCCACTCAAATTACAGGTTTATCAGGCAATTTTAAAGTACCTGGGCGAACAAGATCTTAAACCAACGCTGATAAGTGTTGAATATCCAAACGCCCCATTCTACC
Source organism: Anaerolineales bacterium (assembly GCA_038249405.1). Lineage (GTDB taxonomy): Bacteria > Chloroflexota > Anaerolineae > Anaerolineales > Villigracilaceae > UBA5195. Next base: position 4,234 of record JBBRWF010000107.1, on the reverse strand, counting down.
GCACCGAGCCGTTGGAGCAATAAATAATGGATGATATATTAGTCGGCATTGATGTTGGAACAACAAAAGTCTGCACACTCGTAGCCCGAGTGGAGCAGGATGATTCGCTGCGCATTATGGGTGTCGGCATCGAGCCATCCGAAGGCATCCGCAAAGGCGTCATAGTAGACCTGACAGCCGCCTCTCAAGCCATTGCCCGCTCTGTAACCCAGGCCGAACAAACCTCCGGGCTAAAGATTGATTCTGCACTGGTCAGCATGGCTGGGGCGCACGTCTCCTCAATTAACAGCCGCGGCGTGGTCGCAGTTGTAGACCACACTGTGCAGGAAAGCGATATTGAACGAGCGATGGATGCTGCTCGCGGCGTAGCAATTCCCAACAGCCGTGAAATCATCCACGTCATCCAACGCGGATTCTCGCTCGACGGCCAGGATGGCATCCACCAGCCAATCGGCATGCACGGTTACCGGCTGGAAGTGGAAGCTCATGTAATCACTGCCGCAGCTGCTACCGCTGAAAATCTACGTCAGGCTGTCGCAGCCGCAGGCGTGCATGCTGTCCAATTTGTGCTTAACCCGCTTGCATCTGCAGAAGTGATATTGAGTGACACTGAGCGCAACATGGGTGCAGTAGTGTGCGATATTGGCGGTGGCACAACCGATCTGGCAATCTATGTTAACGGCGATGTCTGGCACACAATGGTACTGGCAGTCGGTGGAAATCAAATCACCCAGGATATTGCGCACGGAATGCGCCTGCCGCTCCCCCAGGCTGAAGAAGCAAAGAAACAGCATGGTCACGCTTTACAATCCGAAGTGGGGCTGGATGAAGCCTTCAACATCCAACCCTTTGGCGCAGAAACACCCATACGCATGAACCGCCGCGATCTCGCTTATATCATTGAAGCGCGCGTTGAAGAAATTTTCGACCTGGCACTGCAGGAAATTAAACGCTCTGGTTATGACGGCCTGCTGCCTGCAGGCATGATCTTGACCGGCGGAACCAGCCTGCTGCCCGGCATCCGGCAACTTGCCAGCAAAGTGCTCGGCATGCCTGTTCGCACAGCCCAGCCTGAAAAGCTGCTCGGGTTAACCGACAGGCTTGGTTCTCCTGCTTATTCGACAAGTGTCGGCCTGCTCACCTGGGCAGCCGCATTGCAGTCCTTTCCGGTCAACGATCACCAAAGAAACAGCGGAAAAAGCCGCAAAGGAGATGGCGAAAATTGGAATACAGTCAAAAATCTATTCAAACGCCTGCTCCCCTGATCTATCCTATTGCCACAAATCGACCATATCAAACTATAATCACACTTTCTAATCGGTACTTGTCTCAGGAGGAATAAATGGAAATTAAACCTATAGAATCCTTTGCCCGCATCAAAGTCGTAGGAGTTGGCGGCGCTGGTTGTAATGCTGTCAATCGTATGATCATGGAAGGCATTCAGGGCGTTGAATTTGTTGCTGTCAACACCGATGCTCAAGCCCTCCTGCTTGCCAAGGCTCCGGTAAAGGTCCGCATTGGCGATAAACTCACCCGCGGCCTTGGCGCGGGCGGCAACCCGGATGTGGGCCGTAAATCTGCCGAAGAAACCGCGGAAGAACTCTATGCAGTACTGAAAGGCGCAGACATGGTCTTTGTTACTGCCGGTCTAGGCGGAGGCACTGGCACCGGCGCGGCCCCTGTGGTAGCGCAAATCGCGAAGGAATGCGGCGCCCTGACCATTGGCGTCGTTACCCGCCCCTTCACCTTTGAAGGCGGGCGGCGCATGCAATCTGCTGAAGCGGGTATGGACCTGCTCAAGGAACACGCCGATACACTGATCGTGATCCCCAATGACCGTCTGCTGCAAATCGTGGATAAGAAAGCCACCCTGAGCGATGCTTTCAAAATGGCTGATGATGTTTTACGCCAGGGTATTCAGGGTATTTCTGAATTGATCACCGTTCCCGGCTTGATCAACCTGGACTTCGCAGATGTGAAAGCCATTATGTCCGAAGGCGGCGCCGCCCTCATGGCGGTTGGCCATGCTGAAGGCGATGACCGCGCCCGCCTGGCTGCAGATCAGGCTATCTCCAGCCAACTGCTGGACATCACCATTGACGGCGCCCGTGGCGTGCTGTTCAATGTAACCGGCGGCCCGAACATGACCTTGTTCGAAGTCAACCAGGCCGCTGCCATCATCCGCGAAACCGCGCATCCCGATGTGAACATGATCTTCGGCGCCGTGATCGATCCCAACATGGGTGATGAAATTCGAATTACCGTGATTGCCACCGGTTTTGAACGCGCCTCCATGCCGCGCCGGATTGTGGATCAGCCGCGCCAGACCAACACCTCATCCCGCCAGCAAGATCAGCCGCGCACCAATAATCATTCCCAGTACCAGGCACCCATTGAACAACGCCCATCTGAGCCGGTCAACATACCTGTTTCAACACCGCCAGCCAGCATGAACCCGCCCGAATTCAAGGCACAGCCTTCCTATCAAGAAGATTTGGATATCCCGACCTTCCTGCGCAACCGCCGCTAACCAGACATAAAAAAAATCCCGGCCTCTTTTTGAGAGGCCGGGATTTTCATTTTAATCCTGCCATTCCAGTTCATAATCCCCTATCATCACAGTATCACCGTCTTTTACTCCCGCTTCGCGCAAAGCAGCTTCAATGCCGAGCGATTCCATCAACTTCTGGAAACGCCTCAGCGAACCGGCATGTTCAAAATAAGTCATTTTAGCTGTGCGCTCAATGCCTGCGCCTGAGACCCGCCACTCTGTGCTATTTTCGCGGGCAATGGAAAATTGTTTCGGGTCCTCCTTGGGGCGGTAAACCGGCAAAGGCATTTCAGCATCCGTAATGCTGGGCGTTTCGGCCAACCTGTTAACTGCCTTTAATAGCACACTGCGAATATCTGTGCGCGCCATCGCCGAAACCGAAAATAGCTCATACCCGCGCTTCTTTAATTCCTTTTTGAGCTTTGGGTAAAGCTCCTGGGCTTCGGCCTGATCTATTTTATTCAAAGCGACAATTTGAGGTTTTTTCGCCAGGTTGGGGTCAAAAAGGGCCAGTTCGCCATTGGTCTGGCTAAAATCTGCCAGAGGATCCTCAGAAAGACCGTCCAGCAAGTGGATCAAAACACGGGTGCGCTGAATATGACGCAGGAACTCAAAACCAAGACCGGCTCCCGAGCTGGCGCCTTCTATTAAACCTGGAATATCGGCAAGCACCACCGTGGTTTCTTCGTCAATCCGCGCCACACCCAGGTTAGGTTCAAGCGTGGTAAATGGATAATCGCCAATCTTTGGTTTGGCGTTGGTTAGTGCAGTAAGCAGGCTGGATTTACCTGCGTTCGGCACGCCAATAATGCCAATGTCTGCGATCAGTCGTAGTTCCATGCGAAGCTGTCTCTCTTCACAGGGCTCGCCTTTTTCACCTGTGCGCGGAGCCTGGTTGCGCGAAGTGGCAAAATGTTGATTGCCTCGCCCACCACGCCCGCCCTTACAAATCATCAGGCGCTGTCCGGCATCGGTAAGGTCACCCAAAAGTTCACCCGTCAGGGCATCAAAGATCACCGTTCCAGGTGGAATAGGAATGATAAGATCTTCTGCGCTGCGCCCGGACATATTGTTAGGCCCGCCGCCCTTGCCGTCTGGCGCCAAAAAGCGCATGTTCTGGCGATAATCTGCCAGTGTATTCATGGTGTGGCGCACTTCAAGGATTACATCGCCGCCCTTGCCGCCATCCCCACCATCTGGTCCACCGCGTGAAACGAATTTCTCACGGTGAAAATGCACCATACCATTACCACCGTTACCGGAGCGAACGTAAATTTCTGCCTGATCTATAAACATGGTCTTGCACTTCTCACTAATCTGACTGTTCTTTGCAGTCTGGAACAAAAAAGGGAGTTGAATTATACCCCAGGCTGGTATTGTACCACGCGCAGGTTTTTGCGCTTTTAGGTTCCTTTTGTTCCCTGGCATAAACATAACGCCGGTCGCACTTCTGCGACCGGCGTTATGTTTATATATTATTTAGTTCTACTTTTTTGTTCCAAATTTCTGCATCAACAGATCTTTAAGCGTGGGTTGGCCGATCTCTTGCAATTCATAGCGAACGCGTTGGTAGGGTTTGTTGATCTTGATCACCCGCGTCAGATCAATGGGCGTACCGATAATGACCAGGTCCACATCCGCGGCTTCAATGGTAGCTTCCAGGTCTTTCATCTGGGCTTCGCC
>JBBRWF010000106.1:0-10712 GCA_038249405.1 Anaerolineales bacterium | reverse complement strand
GTCCAGCGAACAGGAGGTAACCCAACCGATGACTTTGCCGCGTTTATCCACCACCGGGTCGCCATTATGCGCCATGCGCACGCCCTGCTCGGTAAAGCGGAAGCGTACTACGACACCCTTACGGGCTTTTTCGCGCGCCATAAAAGCTTGGCGGCCAATGAACCACGGTTTATAAGGTTTGACATACGAGCCAAAACCACCTTCGGAAACACCGAGGTCGCGCTCAGCCTTGCCTGAGCCAAGACCCATTTCGTGACCATAAAGCGGCAGACCAGCTTCGGTACGCAAAGAGTCGCGCGCGCCAAGACCAATGGGTTTGACACCGAAGGCTTCACCGGCCTTCAAAACTGCATTCCAGAAATCGACTACTTGCTCCGGGTGAACGAACAGCTCAAAAGCCATCTTTTCGCCAGTGTAACCTGTGCGCGAAACGATCAGGTCAAAGCCGCCCACGACGGCATCGCACAATTCAGTGCGCTTCAATTTCATGACGCGCGCACGTGTCTGTGAATCTACGCCCATGGCGATAAGGACATCGCGGCTTTTCGGCCCCTGCAGGGCAATATCCACGCGCATATCGGCGCCTGCTTTGGGATCGCGCAGGTTGCGGATAACGGCTTCGTAACCGTAGGTTCGCGCCCAGGGGCGGCCGTTATCAATCTTTATAACGCCGTCACGGATGTTTTCAAGCCAGGTGCGGTCCTTGTCATCGTTGGAGGCATTCACCACCACCAGGAATTTTTCTGCACCACGCCTGTAGACGAGTGTGTCATCAATCACATCTGCATCAGGGGTCAGGAAGTGCGTATAAAGGCTCTCACCAGCACCGAGACCACCGACATCATTACCACAGACAGTATCGAGGAAAGAGGCTGCATCGGGGCCAAGGACTTCATACACGCCCATGTGGCTGACATCGAACAAGCCAGCTGCCTGTCGGGTGGCAAGGTGTTCTTCTTTGACACCGGTGTACTGAACCGGCATTTCCCAACCGGCAAACGGCACCAGACGCCCACCCAGAGCCTTGTGGGTCTCATAAAGACGAGTGCGTTTGAGTTCGCCTTCTGTTTCTGTCCATTGGAAAGACGGGAGGGCTTCAGCGGTCGTGCGCACCTGCAGGCCTATGTACCAGGGCTTTTCCACGCTGGTAGATGGGACACGTTTTTCAGCGCCAGCATCCTTCGATGCATCCGCAATGACCATTGGCCCCGGCAAGCGGCGCGGATCATAGTCTTTGGCACCATCCAGATTAAAGGACATATAGCCATCTGACAAATCGCGCAGCCAGGTGGCTGCTGCGCCCGCATCGGCAGCAGGCAGAGCAAGCTGGTAGGTTTTACCATCCACATTGGTTAGTTTGCAATTTACAACAGCTTTTGGCATAGACAGGGTAGTGGATACTGACAAGCCTGGTTTGAGAACGCTCAGATCGGCACTGACAACATAATCCATGAATTGGCGTACGCGCGGGCCAGAAACATCAAAGACGCCAGTTGTCGACTTATCGTCTACATAATAAAAATGCGGGTAGGCGTGCCGGTGATAATCAAAATCAACTCCGGCATCTTCAGCCAGCTTGCGAACCTTGAGGCGCGCATCATTCAACACGGTGAAATCAAGTTTGGCACGGCGAACCTTGCCCTTGTGAACTGTTTCAACGCTGTGCGGAGCGCAAGCCAACAGCACATCGGCCATGATATCGGCCAAAGCACGGGTTTTGTTTTCGTCAAAACCGCGCTGGGAAATCCAGGGGGTACCCAGGCGGATACCGCTGGGGTCGGCAGAGTTCTTATCACCGGGAATGGTATTACGATTGACAACAATCCCAACAATATCGAGGATACGGGCAGCCTGGTCGCCGCTGAGCGAGGTGCCATCGGCACCCTTGACCGAGGTCACATCCAGATTGACCAGGTGGGTATCGGTGCCGCCAAATGGAACACGCAGGCCTCGTTTTATAAACTGGTCTGCCATTACAGCGGCATTCTTGAGGGTTTGAGCCTGCAAAGCCTTGAACTGCCCGGTCTTTGCCAGTTTGAAGGTTAACGCCAGGGCAGCAAAAATATGCACATGAGGGCCACCCTGCTCACCAGGGAAAACAGCCTTGTCGATCTTTTTTGCAATGACCGGGTCGGTGGTCATCAGAATTGCGCCGCGCGGACCGTCGAGGCTCTTGTGAGTGGTGGACATAATCACGTGAGCATAACCTACCGGCGAGGGTACAACACCCGCTGCTACCAGACCGCCAATGTGGGAAATATCAGCAAGCAGATATGCGCCGACTTCATCCGCAATTTCGCGGAAGCGGATCCAATCTGGCACCCAGGAATAGGATGAATAGCCTGCAATGATCAACCTGGGTTTGCTCTCTAGTGCAATGGAGCGCACTTTTTCATAGTCGATTTTTTCATTTTCATCGACATTGTAATGGACAGCCTTGAACCACTTGCCAGAACGGTTGACGGATGAACCATGGCTTAAATGCCCGCCGTGCAGCAGATTCATTCCAAGCACCGTGTCGCCCAGATTCATAAGCGCCTGGTAAACCGCATTGTTGGCAGGTGCACCAGAAAGAGCCTGCACATTGACAAAAATTTGATCGGCGCTGACGCCATTGGCAGCAAAGGCTTCAGCACAGCGCCGGTTGGCAAGCGATTCAACCACATCCGCATATTCTACGCCTTTGTAGTAGCGCGGGTCAGAATTGCGGCGATAATCTGCCAGGCGGCTGCCGTAATCAAGGATATCCGCTTCAGACATTTTGCGCATCTCGTCGGATGGATAGCCTTCGGAATAAATATTTTGAAAAGCAGAACCCATCGCTTCGCGCACCGCGAGGGGCGCCTGGCTTTCGGATGCAATGAGGATAATCTTGCGGGCCTGCCGTTCTGCCTCAACTTGGGTTAGTTCATAAACTTCGGGGTCGAGGTCGGCAAGGGAGCCGCGAAAAAGGAAATCGGACATTGTTTTCTCCTGTGAAGGTAGTTAATTGGTCGCATAAATCATTTTAATTGTCTGACACCTTGAATTGTAGGACGATAAGAGATATGGGTCAAGTGAGTAATGGCATGCTGATAATATTATTTGTTACCCACTGTGTGCGTTAAAAAAGATGGGTAAATAAAATAAAACAAAGCAGATGTTGGTGTGCTGGCTGGCACATTTACATCTGCTTTAAAGTTTATGATGTGCGCAGGAAACCGGATAAAAGATTGGTTAGCAGGGCAATTCGTCTGGCAGGATGGTGGTTTGATCTGGTTTGTTGGGAACAATACACAGAAATTCGAAGGTTTCATCACCGATGTTTTGATACCAGTGCGGTACGTTTTCCGGGATAAAGACAACGTCGCCTTTTCTTACCTCGTAGATTTTATCGTCAATGCCTACGCGCGCTTTGCCAGTGAGCACATATTGTTCGTGTTCGACGGTATTGGTATGGCGCGGCATGCCACCACCAGGTTCCATGATAAATCGGCGCAACGCAAAATTGGGGGCTTCCTGTGCCGAAATAAGCACCTGCTTGGTGGTTTTTACCCCACTTGCAACTTCGACGACTGCCACTTCGCGAGTATGTTTTACTGACATGTCTGGCTCCTCCAAGAGTTTATAAGATGTTTCATCCCTGTCGACAAACTTTCCGCAGGGTTAAACGGTGGATATTACAGAATAAAGGAAACCTGTGGTTCAGCAGTCATAACTGAAATGAAATGGACCCGGTTGATTAAATGCCCATTTCCATTTTACCAATTCCCAATTACGAAGTCTACCATTTATCTTAAGAGGTAACTGCGCCAGCATGGATGCGCCAAAGGGTTGCCGCATTTACAAATTCGGGGGTGAAGAGCGTTTCATCGGTTGTGGTTAAGAAGCCCTGCTCGGTACCGGCGAGCGCGGTCATCAGATCAACACGGCGTTCGCCATCCAATTCAGCCATGACTTCATCCAGCAAAATAACCGGCCATTCGCCGGTTTTTTCTTTCATCCAGGCTACTTCGGCCAGCTTTAGCGCCAGCAGTGTGGTGCGTACCTGTCCGCGCGAACCGTAATCGCCAAGATCAATGCCGTTTGCCAGAAAACGCAGATCGTCACGGTGCGGACCAATCGTTGTTACACCCCGGTTGATTTCTTCAGAACGCAATTTGCGAAGAGCTTCGCCAAAGCCGCGTTGGATGGCCTCCAGGTCAAGGGCAGTACGATCCACTGGCACGTCCAGGCGCAGTGCAAACTGCCCGAGCGGGCGAGGCATGGGATCATAAGATGGGTCATAAGCGAGGCGCAGGACTTCCTTATCACGCGTCAGACTTAGATGGGAACGAGCAGCGAATCTTTCCAGTTCGCGAATGGATTGGATGCGCCACAAGATCAACTGGGCACCAGTATGAACCAGGCTGGCATCCCAAAAATCGAGCTGGCTCGCATCCCCGCCGCGCTCAGCAAGCTGCTTGAGCAGTGCATTCCGCTGTGTAAGGGTCTGGTGATAATCGCTGAGCGCTTTTGCGTAGCCGTGAATTACCTGCGCGAGTACAAGGTTCAGGTAACGACGGCGGTCTTCCGGGGCGCCTTCCAATACCAAAGACATTTGTGGGATGAACAAAGCGGCATTAAACTGACCAATTACATCGCTCGGGTTTCGCTTAACTCCGTCCAACAACACTTCTTTTCTGGCACGCTGACCAAGCGCGCCAACAGACTCCATGATAATGCGCACCTCAATGCGGTGCGCCTTTTTACCACGTTCATAATCCGCTACAATGCGAGCAACAGCCGGGTTCTCACGTGCTACGGCAAAATTGACCAACTGGCGATCGGTATGCGTTTGGAAAGATGTAAACGTTGCCAGGAAATAAATCGCTTCCAAAACACTGGTCTTGCCCTGTGCGTTACTGCCTACCAGCAAAACAGCCCGCCGTGGAACATCAATATCCAGGCGGGCGAAATTACGAAAGTTGGTGAGCGACAGATGTTTTAAGAACACGGATCAGGAATCTGGCGCAGCAAGGCTGCAATTGAAGTTAAATTTCATTACGGATCGGAATACCTTCCCGCTAGACCCTATCTTCGACGGGGCCTTCCGGTTTCCATATTCTGGAAGCCAGGTCTGTAAAAATTACTCCGTTCAGGTGGTCAATTTCGTGCTGAAAAATCCGAGCGGTCCAGTCTTTCAGTTTTAAGGTAACAGGCTGACCATGGCGATTCTGACCTTTGACGGTAATGGCGATGTGGCGTTCCACTTCGCCCTGAAAGCCGGGGACAGACAAGCAGCCTTCTGTGCCATCTTCCACATCGGCGGACCTGCGGGTAATTTCTGGATTCACGATGGTGTAAAGACGTTTTGGAGCCGGGGTTTCATCTTCATTCTCTTCGTCTTCTTCATTCTCATAATATTCCACCACGATCACACGCTCGCTGACCCGCACCTGAGGAGCAGCAAGCCCCACGCCGGGAGCCATGCGCATGGTCTCAACCATGTCATCAATCAAAATTTGAAGCTTTTCATCAAACTTTGTGACGGTTATGGCTTTTTTACGTAGAACAGGGTCTGGAACAGATACAATCTCTCGAACGGTCATGTCTACCTCTATAAATTTAATGCCCAGATTTTACTTTGTTTTGTCAATTTAAAGGTTGCTCGTTCGGTCCAATTTCATTGGAAATCTGGTGATAATTTACCAACCAGTTGCCCATGCGCTCCGCTTCGGCTACATTCTCTGCTTCAGATTTTTTATTTTTGCGCACAGCGATGCGGCGAATGATGTCCTGTTCCACCTGGGGTGGGTCGAAAACATCTGTAAAATCAAAAACTTCCACGCCAACTTTGATCTTCACTACACCATAATTTAGAAGCAGGCCCAAAATACCGCGACGCTCGGAGGATGTGCTCATGATGTTATCCAGTTGGGCGCTTTTGCGCTGTTCCTGGCCGAGCGGCTTTTTATAAATATCAATAATCTGGTCTGGAGTAACTTTGTACACGTCGTTAACCCAGTCAACGTAATCGTAAAGCCACCAGAGCAGTACTGCCAGTAACGTAATGAACCAGATCGTCAATCCGGAAACCGACATCCATTGCCCTGTATAACCTTTCCAGACAAGGGGCGTAAATAATAATAATATGGCCAAAACAATCGGCGTTATAGTGTCTCTTATCAGCACAAACAAGTGCTTTCGATAGGTAACCACGTTGCTATCTTCAAAGCGGACTTTCAAAAAATTAGAAAAAAGGATCTCATTAAATGTGGGAGTATAGGCTTCGGTCTTGGGAGGAGTTGAGGCCAAGGTTTCCTCAATTGTTTTGGGCGGCGGCGGATAGAGTTTGTTTTGCAGCGCTATTTTGATGGCGTCTTTTTCCACTAAGCTGATTTTCTCTTTTGAGCGTATCCAGTGCTCCTGGACCATGGACTCGACCTGATTAGGGTAAGAAACATCATACAGCGTAATCTGCGTGGTCATGGTTCTTACTACTACATCACCCAACCCAATTTTACGTTGAATAAATCCGGCTGAGTTTACGTTGACAGAGACGATGGTACTGAGCGGGGCTTCTTCCCGGCTATCGTACAACGCAATAATTTTTTCTGTGCGCGCCACGCGTTCATTGGTCACAATATAGTAATCATTACTCCAGTCAACCCATTGCCAGATCAACCAAAGAACATTAATGGCCAGCAGCAGCATAAAAAATGAGGTGATCCATATACGGGGATATAAACTATCCACTAAAGAGGCAAAAGCACTCAGAATAAGAAGGGAAACAATAGGCCAAGCCACCCATTTAATGACAGTCAAGGGATGACGCCCGGCCAGGTAATATATTATTTCATTGGGCTGCATCCAGGTAAACCTCAATCGACGAGAGAGGCGCCGGCTTTCAACCACCACTTTGAAATTATTGTGAATCTGAGGAAACTGCCTGACCAGGTTTTTATAGCCTATCAAACCCAGTTTGAGGAGAACGGTTCCTTTTTCGATCACAACCGTGGCGGAGCGCTTTTGACGATTAACAAGCGATTCTTCGCCAAAATAATCGCCAGAGGTTAATGTGGCGATCGTTTTTATTTCGTGCCTGCCACTTTTTTTATCCAAAATATTGACGGTGGCCTTGCCATTATAAATTATGAAAAGCGTATCCCCAACATCACCCTGGTGAATAATGGTTTCGGTGGTGACAGAAACGGGCGTTTCAGTAAACTCTCTGGCGACAGCTATTAATTGGCCGTCAGTTAATCCACGAAAGAGGTGAATCTTTTTCAAGAAATATACGCGCTGGGTGAGGTCGGGCATGGTTTTATTCTACTGCTTTTTTAACAAAAATGGTTTGGAATGGTTGCATTAAGTGTGGCGAACGATGGTGCAGCCATACGGAGTTGTTTGTTGCACGTGCGGCAACCCGCCTTGCGCGAGAGCCAGCAACGCTTCTTCAACGTAAAAACGCTCAGGGCTGCGCTTGCGAAAGGTAACATCGTCCACAGCTCCCTGGTAACGAAGGATGCCAGATTTATCGCCCACAAAGGCGTGGGGGGTTGTCTGCGCTGCATAAGTATCAGCCACTTTGCAATCTACATCCAGCAAAACAATGCCTGTGCCGTGCGTTTGAACGGCCTGGTTAATCATTTCAAGGCTCTCATTCAGGTTGGATGCAATGTTTAAGACTACCAGCGGGCCGGACATTTTGTTCAATAACTGCCCAAAATGAACATCAGCGCACTCACTCCACGGGCACTCTGCAGACCAGAAATTGACCACCACCAGGCAGCCCACGTAATCTGCCAGGCGATGAGTTCGCCCGCCACAGTCTGGCAGAGAGAAATCGGGAAGGGGAGAATTGATCAGCATTGGAAAATTATAGCCGAGAAGGGCCCAAATTTCTGGAAAATTGGATATTCTCTTTGAATGAGCTGTAGAGATTGAGGGGCTTTTTCGGCTGAGCTCGTCGATATGCGGCTGCTCGCATGATAAAATCTCACTTATGAAAAAATGGCAATTTTGGGCCGGTGTGCTGATCAGTGTATTCTTTGTCTGGATTTCTTTACGAGGCTTGCGCCTGGGAGAATTCTGGGACGTCGTCAAAAGCGCAAACTACTGGTGGATCATTCCGGGGGTGGCGGTTTACTTTGTAGGTGTATGGGTGCGAGCCTGGCGCTGGCATTATTTGCTTAAACCCATCAAGGAAATTCCAACCAGGACCATGTTCCCGATTACCACCATTGGCTATATGGGCAACAATATTTACCCGGCACGCGCCGGGGAGGTGATGCGCGCTGTCATTCTAAAACGGCGCGAAGGCGTGCCAGTTTCTGCATCACTGGCAACCATCATCGTGGAGCGCATTTTTGACGGTGTGGTGATGCTGGCCTTCGTCTTTATCAACCTGCCGGAACTGGCGCGGCTCACCGGCGAGTCCGGCTTTGTTGGCAATATTCAGCAGGCAGCCATTTACGGCACTGGCGCATTTGTGGCTGCACTGATCATTTTTTTACTGGCAGCCATGTTCCCCGTCATCACCAGCAAAATAGGACAGTGGTTTATCGACCGGCTCTTACCCGAGCGCCTGCACGAAAAAGTCAGCGGGATCATGCACAAATTTCTGGATGGATTGGCATCCTTGCGCTCACCACTTAATATTCTGATGGTTTTTGTCACATCTGTGATCATCTGGCTATTTGAAACCCTGAAATACTGGTTTGTGATGCATGCATTTGGCTTCACGGTTTCTTTCTTTGCTTTGATGCTGATGAACGGGATCGTGAATCTGGCGACCACCATCCCATCGGCACCGGGTTACATCGGCACCTTTGATGCGCCGGGTATCGCCGTTTTAGGCGCTTATGGCGTTGAGCAGGCCACAGCCGCCGCTTATACACTTACACTGCACGCCGCACTGTGGCTCCCGATTACCGTGCTGGGAGCGTATTACCTGGCAAAAGAAGGCATCAAATGGAATGATTCTTTGCGCGCTGAGGCAGAATAGCAAGAGATTCTGGCATGCGAACTACTCATAAAGACAAAAGGATTTATCCAGGCCAAAAAGTGTAAGGTAACCTTATGAGCCAAACTGACAAGCCGCCAAAAGAAAAACTAAGGGTGCTCATCGCAGATGACATTCAGGAAACACGACGAAGCGTTCGTTTGATGTTATCCATGAATCCAGATGTGATCGTGGTGGCAATTGCCGCCGATGGCGCCCAGGCTGTTGAATTAGCCCAGGAACATCATCCAGATATCGTGGTACTGGACATCAACATGCCAAAAGTCGATGGGCTGGCGGCTTTTAAACAAATCAGCCAAATTTATCCCGATACCGGTTGTATTATCATGTCTGGCCAGAGAGAAACAAATACCCTGGCAACAGCGATGTCGCTCGGAGCACAAGAATACCTGCTGAAGCCTTTTACAATTGATGAACTCAACGATGCAGTAAACCGTGTGGCCGAACAGGTAGTGGAGAGCCGCAAAAAACTGGTTGAAGCCGAATTATTGCGAAAAAAGAGTGAAGGCTACCTGAAACATCTGGCGGATGAATACGCCAAATCCAAACGCACTGATGACGAGGCGCTGGGGGTTTTTGAACAATTGGCTGAAAACCCCAAATGCGAGTTACGCTGGCTGCGCACGCTGGCAATGCTGTACATTGTCCGGCAAGAATGGGGCAAATTAAAGGATCTGGCATCCAGGCTGGAACAACAAGTTGGGAATGGCAATAAATGACCAATCATGCAGGGCATAAACCCGGCGGAGGAATGGAATGAAAATTGCAATTATCGGAGCCGGATACAGCGGTATGTCTGCGGCATGGGATTTGCGAAAGGCAGGTCACGAGGTAACCATTTACGAATCCGCCGACTATGTGGGCGGGCTGGCAAGTGGTTTTAAAGAACCTAACTGGGATTGGTCGGTTGAAAAGTTTTACCACCACTGGTTTGCTTCTGATAAACATATGTTGGGTTTAATTGACGAACTTGGTTTACGCGATCAGGTGATATTCCCGCGCCCGTACACCGTGATGTACCATGAAGGGAAATTCTACCCGCTGGATTCCATATTAAAAGCCATTTTGTTTCCAGGACTGGGCTGGGGTATCAACAAAATCCGATTTGGGCTGGTGGGTCTATACCTGCGCCTGACAACAAACTGGAAAGAACTGGAAAAATACACAGTTGATGAGTGGATGCGCAAATGGACCGGGGAAACCGTCTATAAACTGATGTGGGAACCGTTAATCATTGGCAAATTTGGCGAGAAGTATTACAAGCAAGTCAATATGGCGTGGATGTGGGCACGCTTGCACGCGCGTACCACCCGCCTGGGTACTTTCACAGGTGGGTTTCAAGCATTTGCCGATCAATTCGCAGAAAAATTACAACGGGCGGGAGTTGAGATCAAATTATCAACGCCGATCACGCACATTCAGCGCAATGAAACCACATCAGAATTTGAACTCACCAACGGTGATGTTATTGAAAAAGCATCCCAAGTGCTGATCACCCTTTCGCCAGGGGCTGCGGCCAAAATGGTGCCATGCCTGCCCAGGGAATACCTGGAAGGCCTGCTGAGATTGAAATCGATGGGAGCGGTTGTGCTAACGCTTTCACTGAAGCACCAACTTTCACCCGAAGGATATTACTGGTACAGCATCCCAAAAAGTGCCGGGTTTCCGTTTTTGGCCGTGGTGGAACACACCAATTACGTTTCGCCAGAGAATTTTGGCGGGGAGC
>JBBRWF010000105.1:0-10759 GCA_038249405.1 Anaerolineales bacterium | reverse complement strand
GTTTCATCCCGGCACACGCCACCTGGTTCGGTGGTCCCAGGGCGGTGGGTAAAACCAGCGAGGAAGCCAGAAAGGTTTACCGGGACAGTCTGGACTTCCAGGAGGCTGGCGCAATCGCAGTCGAAATGGAATGTGTCCCGGCGAAAGTGGCGGCTGATATCGCCAAAAGACTGGATATCCTGGTCTTTTCGATGGGCAGCGGTCCGGCCTGTGATGGACAGTTCCTGTTCAGTTGTGACCTGCTCGGGTTGAACGATGGCCGTTATCCGCGACATTCCATGAAATATGCCAGTTTTTTTGATGATTCGGTAGAAGTCTTCAAGAAATACAAGGAAGATGTGACCAGCGGTACTTACCCTGCCAAGGGTCACCAGATTGAGATCAAAGATGATGAGTACAGCGCTTTTGCCGGTTCGTTGGAAGAAAACCCGGTAGAGTGATCCAAAAAAAAGCAAGACGAGAGGTTGCAATGAGCGAAAATTTGACCACCCTGTTGAGATCGAAAACCAAAACCATCAAAATCAGTAGGGATTACCCCACAGCCATCATCGGCGAGCGCATTAACCCCACCGGACGTAAAGCCGTGCTGGAGGCCCTGCAAGCTGGTAATTTTGATATAGTGCGAAAGGATGCGCTTGACCAGGTGGCTGCCGGCGCTGCTGCGCTGGATATTAACGCAGGTGTGCCGGGAGCGGATGAACCTGTACTGATCCAGCAGATCATCCGCAATGTATTGGAAGTGGTGGATGTGCCTTTGTGTATTGATACCGCTAATCCGCAAGCACTCGCGGCGGCGCTTTCCATTTACGAGGGCAAGGCGCTAATCAATTCCGTCAATGGCGAAGAAAGCTCCCTGGAGAGAGTTCTTCCGCTTGCCAGGGAACACGGCGCGGCTGTCATCGGATTATGCATGGATGATAATGGCATCCCGGCCACCGCCGAGCTGCGGTTCGCGGTGGCGGTGCGAATCATTGAGCGCGCCGCAAAATTCGGTATCGCACTCGAAGATGTGATCATCGACCCGCTTGCCATGGCGATGAGCGCTGACAGCAAGGCTGGACGGATCGCGCTGGACACGATCGCATTGGTGGTGAAAGAATTTGGCGTCAACATATCCATGGGTGCCAGTAATATCTCCTTTGGCATGCCAGATCGTAAATACATCAACGCCTCCTATATCGCCATGGCAATCCACGCCGGGCTGACCTGCCCGATCACCAACCCGCTTCTTACAGAAGTAAATATAGCCGTGCTTGCCGCTGATCTTTCGATGGGACGTGATGATTACGGCATGCGTTGGATCAAAGCCTATCGCAAGCGCGAGAAAGAAAAGTCCGCGGTTTAATTTGCCAGCTTCTTTACGAATAAATTTAGAAATTAATCAATTTTATGAACCATCAAATCCAAGGAGTTTTCCATGTCTAATTATTCCCCCACCCCTGCTCAAAAATTCACCTTCGGTCTGTGGACCGTTGGCAACCGCGGCGCGGACCCGTTTGGATCCGCTGTGCGCGGTCACAAAACACCCGCCGAACTGGTTTACTTGTTGGGCGAAGTTGGCGCGTACGGCGTCAACTTCCATGATAACGACCTGATCCCGATCGATGCCACGCCTGCCGAGGCCGAAGCGATCAAGAAGGATTTCCGCAAAGCACTGGTTGATACCGGGCTGGTTGTGCCAATGGCGACCACCAACCTGTTCAGCGACCCGATCTTCAAGGATGGCGCCTTCACCAGCAATGACCCAAAAGTGCGCGCTTATGCCCTGCAAAAGACGATGAATGCCATTGACCTGGGTGTGGAATTCGGCGCGAAGATTTACGTTTTCTGGGGTGGGCGCGAGGGCACAGAGACTGATTCGAGCAAGAGCGCGGTCGAGTCGATCAAGCGCAGCCGCGAAGCGATGAATTTCTTTTGTGAATATGCGCTAGATAAGAAGTATGACCTGAAATTTGCGCTGGAAGCCAAGCCCAACGAACCGCGCGGCGATATTTATAACGCTACCACCGGTCACATGCTGGCCTTTATCAATACCCTCGATCACCCCGAGATGGTGGGTGTCAACCCGGAAGTGGCCCATGAGCACATGTCTGGTCTTAACTTCATGCATGGTGTGGCGCAGGCCTGGGAATCAGGGAAACTTTTCCACATCGACCTGAACGACCAGTACCCTGGCCGCTATGACCAGGACCTGCGCTTTGGCTCACGCGATATCAAGGCTGCCTTCTATCTGGTTAAATTCCTGGAAGATGTCAACTATAATGGCAGCCGCCACTTCGATGCGCATGCCTACCGTACCGAGGACTTTGAAGGCGTAAAGGATTTTGCGCGCGGCTGCATGCGTACCTACATGATCCTGAAGGAAAAGGCAGCGCAGTTCAACGCGGATGCCGAAATCAGGGCGCTGCTGGCAGAGATCAATGCCACTGACGAGACTCTTGCCCCGTTCATCGGCAAATACAGCGCTGAAAAAGCTGCCGCCATCAAGGCACGTGCCTTCGATCGGGCTGGCATTGCCAGCCGAGGTCTGAAATACGAACGCCTGGACCAGATAACCATCGATATCATCACCGGCACCCGCTAGTTTTTTGATCGTTTACAGACGGAGGATAAGATGAATTCAAGGCAACGCTTGCAAATGGCACTTAATCACCAGGAAGCGGACCGTATTCCATATGATTTCGGTGCGACAGTCCTGACCAGCATCAGCCAGTTTGGGTATGTCAAACTGCGCAAACACCTGGGCCTACCGGTAGTCAAGCCGAATGTGGTTGACATCTTCCAGCAGGTGATCTCGATTGATGAAGATGTTCGCTTATTGATGAAATGTGACGTCCGGGATGTGGCTGCGCGTTCATCCGGGACTTTCCAGATCAATATTAAAGATGACATGCCCGATTACACCTATTTCTATGATGAATGGGGCATCGGATGGAAAATGCCAAAAGATGGCGGATTGTATTACGACATGTTCTCGCATCCACTGGCTGGAAACATTACCAAGGCTGATATTGACAAATATCCCTGGCCCAACCCAACTGATCCGGCACGGTTTGTCGGCCTGAAAGAACGCGCCAAACATGCGGCCGAAGTGGACCAACAGGGTGTTATCCTGGGTGGGCTGTCGGCGGGCATCATGGAGATGGCGGCCTGGATGCGCGGATTTGCAGATTACTTTGCCGATTTTGGAAACAACGAGGAGCTATTGGGCTATTTCCTGGACAAAATTGTAGATTTGAAGATGGCCTATTGGGAAATTGCGCTACGCGAGGCCGGTGAATATGCGGACGCTGTGGTGGAAGCGGATGACATGGCCGGGCAAAGAGGCATGCTCATGTCGCCGGCTTCTTACCGCCGTGTGGTCAAACCGCGTCACAAAAAATTGATGGATTTTATTCATGCTCGCACCAAGGCCAAGGTATTCTTTCATTCCTGCGGTTCTGTGCGCAAGGTTATCGCTGATTTCATTGATGTTGGCGTGGATATTCTCAACCCGGTCCAGGTCAATGCTACTGGCATGGATTCTGCCGAACTCAAACGTGAATTTGGCAAAGATATCACCTTCTGGGGCGGCGGGGTCGATACGCAAGGTGTATTTGGCAGCGGAGAAGTGGATGTGCAGGGTGTCAAAGACGATGTCAAGCGCCGTATAGATGATCTCGCGCCGGGGGGCGGTTTTGTGTTTGCCGCGATCCATAACATCCAGGCGAATGTACCCCCTGAGAACATTATGGCCATGTGGGAAACCCTGCAAGAATTCGGCACTTACAAGAAGTAGAAATGGATTGCTAAGAGGCTCTTATGCCCTATTTGATGGGAATTGATGTATCGACGACTGGCGTGAAGGCACTGATCATCTCGACAGACGGGAAGGTTGTGGCTAACGCAAATACTGAACTGCCCCTTTCAACTCCGTTTCCGTTGTGGAGTGAACAAGATCCGGCGGATTGGTGGCGCAGCGCCCAGACAAGCATCCGGCAATCCCTGGCCCAGGCCGGGATATCTGGCGCTGAGATCGGCGCGGTTGGGCTGACAGGCCAGATGCATGGCCTGACCCTGCTGGATGAACTTGGTGTGGTGCTGCGTCCGGCCATTTTGTGGAATGACCAGCGTACTGCGGCGCAGTGTGACGAAATCCGTGCCCGGCTTGGGCGCAAGCACCTGATCGAGATTACCGGCAACGATGCCCTGACCGGTTTCACCGCCCCCAAGATCCTGTGGGTGCGTGAGAACGAACCAGAGATCTATGCGCGTGTGCGGCATATCCTGCTGCCCAAAGATTATGTTCGTTACCTGCTGACCGGTGACTTTGCTGTGGACTGCGCCGATGGGGCGGGTACCATCTTGTTTGATATCAAAACCCGTGATTGGTCACCTGAGGTTTTGCAAGCGTTAGATATTCCGCTTGAATGGCTGCCAAAGGTTTACGAAGGCAGCCAGGTGACCGGGGTTATCAGTGCTGAAGCGGCGGCCCTGACGGGTCTGAAGGCTGGAACGCCTGTGGTTGGCGGAGGCGGCGACCAGGCCGCGCAAGCGGTTGGGGTTGGCGCAGTTCGTCCGGGGATCGTGGCCCTGACACTTGGAACATCTGGAGTGGTTTTTGCCAGCATCAACGGGCCTTTCATCGAACCGGAAGGCCGGTTGCATGCCTTCTGTCACTCGGTTCCGGAGCGCTGGCATTTGATGGGCGTGATGCTTTCGGCCGCTGGCAGCCTGCGTTGGTACCGGGATACCTTTGCCCCTGGGCAGGATTATGACAGCCTGCTAGCCCCAGCGGCGCAAGTGCCGCCCGGTTGCGAAGGGCTGCTCTTCCTGCCCTATCTGACCGGTGAGCGCACGCCGCACCCCGACCCATTGGCGCGTGGTGCCTTCGTTGGGCTGACCATCCGCCACACCCAGGCGCATCTGACCCGCGCCGTGCTGGAAGGCGTGGCCTTTGGCTTGCGGGATGGCTTTGAGTTGATGAAGACGGCCGGGTTGACGCAAATTGATCAGGTGCGCGTCTCAGGTGGAGGCGCAAAAAGCCTGCTGTGGCGGCAAATCCTGGCGGATATCTTTAATGCCGAATTGGTAACCGTTAACACTACAGAAGGGGCGGCTTATGGTGCAGCCCTGCTGGCCGGAGTGGGCTGCGGTATTTATGCCAATACGGACGCTGCCTGTGAATTGGCAGTGCAGATCACCGGTAGTACCACGCCGAATTCAGCAGATGTGGAAAAATATAAACGGCTTTACACGGTTTACCGCGAGCTTTACCCCGCACTTAAAGAAATCTCTCACAGGCTGGGTGAAGTATAAATAAGATCCCGGTCTCAAGCCAGACCTTCTTTTTCTCTTACAAGAAAGCTATTACACAATCAAAGGAAATAAAATGGACCTGAAAGAACTCTACCAACATGTAATTGATGGCGAAGCGTCAGAAGTTGAAGCGGGTGTTCAATCTGCTCTGGACGCAGGCATTGACCCAAATGCTATTTTGAATGAAGGTTTGATCGCCGCCATGGACGAAGTGGGCAAACGCTTTGAGGAAGGTGATTTCTTTGTGCCTGAGATGCTGATCGCGGCGCGCGCCATGCAGGCCGGCTTACGTTTGCTGAAACCGCACCTTGTGGCGGGCGAAACCAAGACTGTGGGCAAGGTCGCCATCGGTACGGTCAAAGGCGATCTGCATGATATCGGAAAGAACCTGGTGGCAATGATGCTGGAAGGCGCCGGGTTTGAAGTGCAAGATCTGGGTGTGGATGTAACGCCTGAAGCGTTTGTAAAAGCAGCCCAGGATGGCGTGCAAGTCATTGGTATGTCGGCTTTGCTGACAACCACCATGAGCAACATGGCGGTCACAATTGAAGCGTTAAAAGCCGCAGGACTGCGCGACAAAGTCAAGGTCATGATCGGCGGCGCGCCCGTCACCCAGGGTTATGCCACCCAGATTGGGGCGGATGCTTTTGCTGCAGATGCTTCCAGCGCAGTCCGCGCTGCCCGCCAGTTGGCTGAATAAGAACGGTAGTTTGGCAACTGCATCAAAAAATTAAATATTGGTTGATGAAATCGCTCATGGTGACACAGGGGCGATTTCATCAATTTACAACCCTTTTGCCAAATTGTCACACAAAGAATGCCCAAACTCCTAAAGTGGATGTCTCCCCCCCTGCGGGGCCGCTTAATTGCGCTGCATTTTATGGGTGTAATGCGATAAGTTATTCTCAAAAGCAGCGTGAATATTGCATTTCGGATGTTGATGATTTGAAATAAGCACTCAAAATCGCCCTTCTGTCTTTCATCAAGCAGGAAAAATATTGATATTGTGAGTAACCCTGCCCGTGCGGCTACGCCAATGACCCGGTCAAGCCCTGCACTTGCGCATCATCGACCGTGACCAAGTACCAGAAGCGCATCTCCGAACCGCTGCTGGACCGCATTGACATTCATATCGAGGTCCCTCGAATGGATTATGACAAGTTAACGAGCGACCGGCTGGGGAACACTCATGATCTACGCTGGAAGCGGACGCCTGTGTGCAAGACGCCCCCCAGCGCCAATTGGATCGCTTTAAAGGCACAGCCATCATCTGTAACTCCGACATGCGCATCGCCGAAGTGCGCAAGTTCTGCCCCGTGCAGATACCGGGGATATTTTAATACGCGCGGTGATGAGCCAGTTGAATTTATCCGCTAGAGCCTATCACCGGATATTAAAGCTCCCGTAAGAGATTCGGGATGATATGGCGAGGACGATTGCGGATTTGGCGGAGAGTGATGGTATACAGACTCCGCATTTGGCAGAGGCTCTGCATTTTAGGCCGAAGGGGATGCACAGCACGAAGTGATGCAATAGATTAATCTCTTGATTCCTAATCATAACGCGGCTGTTGTAAGACCGCGTTATGATTTAATTATTTAGCCTGGTAAAAAAAAGGTGGTTTGTCTTAATAGAGATGCCCCTGATAAGACAAGCGCAATTCTATTGCGGGCATGCCAGGTTAAACCGATTTCACATACGGACGATTGAGTCCCAAGACTTCTTCCACAACCGGCAGCCAGGTGCTAATGAGTATCTGCTGCGGGCATTTGGACAGGCACTCGTCGCATTGAATACAGGCGGCTGCTTTCTCTTCATCCGGTATCCAGCGTTTATACTCATTCCGACAATCATCCAGAACATCATACATGGCGATCCGATTGTAGACGTCGAAGTTACTCGGGATGTTGACGCCGTTAGGGCAGGGCAGGCAGTATTCGCAGCGTGTGCATGGGATCGGGCCGAGACTGTTGACCACATCGCACACTTTCGCAACCAATTCCACTTCAGCTGCACTTAGTAAACCGGGTTTGGAAACACTGGCCGAGCTGATGTTTTCTTCCACCTGCTCCAAGGTGCTCATCCCACTTAGCACCAGCGACACTTCCGGTTGGTTCCAGATCCATTGCAGCGCCCAATCGGCAGGTTGGCGCTTTTGAGCGGCAGAATCCCAGATGGGACGGGTAGCGGGCAGGTCAAGCGCCAGTTTGCCACCGAGCAGCGGTTCCATGATGACCACTGCCAGCCCTTTTTCAGCGGCATAGTGCAAGCCCTCGGTTCCAGCCTGGATAGATGTATCCATGTAGTTGTATTGGATCTGGCAAAAGTCCCAGGCGTTGTAGCCATCCACGATTTGCTTGAAAGTTTCAAGGTTATCGTGGAAGGAAAAACCCAGATAACGAATCCGCCCATCGGCTTTGGCAGCTTCGGCGCGACGCAGCAAGTCCAATTTTTGAGTTTTTGCCCAGGATTCGCTGTTCAAAGCATGCAGCAGGTAAAAATCGATCGTTATGATTTGCAGGCGCCGCAACTGCTCATCGAGCAGCCGGTCGAAATCAGCGCTTTCTTTGATCAGCCAGATGGGCGACTTGGTTGCAATGCACACCCGTTCTCGGTAGCCACCCTCCAGGGCTTTGCCCAGGGAGACTTCACTCATCTGGTCGTGGTAAGGATAGGCGGTATCGAAGTAATTGACCCCGGCTTCGATGGCGGTGTGTATCATCTCGGTGACTTTTTCCTGGTCAATATTGGCGGCTTTGCCGTCAAGCGTGGGTAAGCGCATGCAGCCAAAACCCAGTGCAGATGGCTGCCAATCCAATTTGCCAAATTTTCGGTATTGCATCATGTTACTCTCCTTCGTGGGTTTGGTGAGCCGATCTGTAAATTTCAGCCAGGCTGACGTTGTTCTCTTTTGCCAGCCGGACACATTCGTCATACTCCGGGACAGACTGGATGACTTTTCCGTTGAGTATTTTTTGTTTAACGGTCAGGCTGCCGTATACGGTCTGGATCTGCCTGAATTCGCGCAGGGCTTCGTAACGTTCAACCGCCTGGACGCGCAGCCCCAGCGTGGTGGTCTCGCGCAGGATCAATTCAGCCAGGGCGGCCTCATCGCGACGAAAGGCAATCACGCCCAATAGGGTTCCGGGGCGGTTCTTCTTCATCTGGATAGGGGTCATGAAGACATCGCGCGCGCCAGCGGCAAACAGTTTTTCCATGATGAAGCCATAGAACTGCGGGTTCATGTCGTCGATATTGGTTTCAAGCTGCACAATTTCGGGCATGCCGGCGCTGGGCGTTTTGCCGGTGATCAGGCGCATCAGGTTGGGCCAGGGGAGATCGCGTTTGCCGGCCCCTACGCCCAGGCCCGTGATCGTCATGGTGGGCCGTTCGAAAGTTGCCAACGCAGCCAGGATGGCCGCCCCAGTGGGCGTGACCAGCTCAACCTGAGCCGGGAAAGGTGTCAGCGGCGCGCCTGCCAGGCGCAGCACTTCCAGGGTGGCGGGGGCTGGCAGGGGCAGCAAGCCGTGATCGCTGTTGATGGTCCCTGCGCCATAGGGCAGCGGCGAAGCGTACAGCCGTTCAATGCCCAACGCTTCCAGACCGAGCGCGACCCCGGTCACATCCACGATGGAATCGAGCGCGCCGACTTCGTGAAACTGAACCTGCTCAACCTGCTGGCCGTGCACCCGCGCTTCGGCTTCGGCCAGCAGGGTAAAAATGCGGGCAGCGGTCTGGCTGACGGTGTTCGGTAGCTGGCTGGCGGAAAGAATTTCCAGGATATCGGATAAATGGCGGTGATGGTGGCTGTGGGGAACGATCACTTCCAGGTTGGCGGCCCGCAGGGCGCCCTTGTGAGTTTCGCTTAGGCACAGCTCGACCTTTTCGGGCAGGTTGAGTTTCTGGATGCCGTCCTGCAGCACATCGAGAGGCAGCCCGGCATCCAGCAGGGCTGCCAGGAACATATCCCCGCTGATGCCAGAGAAGCAATCGGCGTAAGCAATCTTCATTTGAGTACCTCGTTCAGGCTGCCCAGCCGGTAGCCGGTCAGGTCTGCTGCCACGTAATGGAAACCCAGTGATTTGAAATGATCTGAAACGGATTGGTGCAGGGCAGCCAGGTGTTCGATTTCGTCCGGCGCAACTTCCAGGCGCGCCAGCTGGCCGTGATGCCGCACCCGCACGGTTTGGAAGCCAAGTTCACGCAGGTAGCGCTCGCCTTCGGCCACCTGCCGCAGCCCTTCTGGTGTGACAGATGAGCCGTATGGAAAACGGGTAGCCAGGCAGGGCGCGCTGGGGCGATCCCAGACGGACAGGCCCAGCGCCCTGGCCAGAGCGCGAATTTCGGTTTTGTCGAAGCCCAGCTCCTGCAGCGGGCTGGCTGCCCCGGTTTCGGCCACGGCCCGGCGACCCGGGCGGTAATCGCCCAGGTCATCCGCATTGGACCCTTCGACCAGACCCGCGAAACCTTCCCTGGCGGCCAGTTCCAGCAGCAGGCGAAAACGCGCCAACTTGCAGACATAGCAACGATCGGGGGGATTGGAGACAAATTCCGGGTTGGCCAGGTCGTCATAATCCAGCACGCGCAGCGGAAAACCGACCTGGGCGGCCAGGGTCTGGGCAGATACCACGTCGCCCGTGGATTCGACCGGCGAGCGGACTGTAACGGCCAGCATGCGCTCACCTAGGGCGGCAAACGCGGCGGCGCACAGCAAGCCACTGTCCACGCCGCCCGAAAAGGCGACAATGACTGAGCCAAGCTGCCGAAAGCGATCCAGCAGAGCCTCCCAGCGTGGCTTTAGTTGAGGGGAAAGTTCCTTTTCCAGGGTTGCAAAGTCCATTTCAGTCTCCCATGCGGTTAATGCTGCTAGCCAGGAACCCGGCCCCGAAACCGTTATCGATATTGACCACGCCCACGCCGGTGGCACAGGAATTGAGCATGGTCAGCAGGGCGGCCAGGCCGCCAAAACTGGCGCCGTAGCCCACACTGGTTGGCACGGCGATGACCGGCGCAGAGACCAGCCCGCCGACCACACTGGGTAGGGCGCCATCCATGCCAGCCACGACAATGATAACGCGTGCCTGCCACAGGCGTTCGACCTGGCTGAGCAGACGGTGAATTCCTGCTACGCCGACATCATACAGGCGCTCGACCGCATTGTTCATCAGTTCGGCGGTCATGGCGGCTTCCTCGGCCACGGGCATATCGGCAGTCCCGGCGGTTACAACCAGGATGCCGGGGCGCTTCTCAGTTGGGGCAGAACGATCGAGCACCAGCAGGCGCGGCAGGGAGTGATAGGTCAGTTCGGGCATTCCGGCACGTACGGTTTCGGCCATGGCAGAATCGACACGCGTGACGAGTACTTTATCGCTGCGTTCGGCTAGGCTACGCGCAATTGCAAGCACCTGCTCAGGCTGTTTCCCCTGCCCAAAAACCACCTCTGGGAAGCCATTGCGCAGTG
>JBBRWF010000104.1:0-10767 GCA_038249405.1 Anaerolineales bacterium | reverse complement strand
TGGGCATGATCCACCACTGTTTTACTGGTGCTGCCGACCAGCAGACCCTTCAGCGATCCAAGTCCGCGCGAACCCATGATAATCAGGTCAGACTGGCGCGTCTCAGCCACATCGATGATCGCATGGGCAGGCGAGCCTTCAATCAATTCAGTATGGATCTCGCCAGGAATACTGCCCAGCACGCGCAGCGCGGCCTGTAAAATCTCATCCGCTTCAGTGAGGCGCGCATCAATCACTGCCTGACGATTGGGTTCGCCCAAATAAGACGGAATCGGTGCAAAAGCCACCACGATGCGCAATCTTTCGCTGTTCATGGCCCGCGCCAGGTCACCGGCAACCTTGGCGGCATGCAGGGCATTTTTCGAACCGTCGACAGCCAGTAGAATTTTTCCAAACATAGTGAACTCCTTCGTCGCTGAGTTAGAATACTGCCCAAAGAAAGAAAAGTTGTGCAACTTTCTCACTTTAAGTATATATCGAAAACTGGTGGATTTCCAGACACAAGCCGGGCAAACCAGGGGATTTCTTAAACACCCGCAATCCGCCCAGGGTAAACTATAATATTGTCACTAACCCCATCGCTTTATTCCGGAGGAACCCGTATGACTTTTGATGTAAGCGCCATCCGAAACCAGTTCCCAGGCCTTAGCCGCGCGGCTGTCTTTTTTGACAACCCCGGCGGCACCCAGATTGCCAGACAGTCTTTAGAGCGCATTACCCGCTACCTGGTAGAAAACAACGCCAACCATGAAGGCGCGTTTGCAACCAGCATCGCTTCAGACGCCGTTTTGGACGAGGCGCACCGCGCAATGGCAGACTTTTACAACGCCGCCAGCCCGGAGGAAATCGTCTTTGGCAACAACATGACCACGCTCACGCTCCACATGAGCCGCTCGATCTCGCGCGATTGGAAAGAAGGCGATGAAATCGTTGTCACGCGCCTGGACCATGACGCAAATGTCACGCCCTGGCTGCTGGCGGCGCAGGACCGTGGTGCGCGTGTCAATTGGGTTGATTTTGATGTGGAAGACGGCACCTTAAAACTGGATGATCTGCAAAAAGCGCTCGAACGCAAACCGCGCCTGCTGGCAGTGGCATTTGCCTCCAATGCGCTGGGGACCATCAACCCGGTTGCCGAGATCATCAAGATGGCGCACGCCGCCGGAACCCTGGTGTATGTGGATGCGGTTCAATTTGCGGCTCACGGCCAGATCGATGTGCAAAAGCTGGATTGCGATTTCCTGGTTTCTTCATCTTATAAATATTTTGGCCCACATGCGGGTATTTTATATGGCAAAAAAGCCCTGCTTGAACCTTTATTCGCCTACAAAGTACGCCCGGCTACCAACGCTCTGCCAGGCAGGTTCGAGACCGGCACCCAGAACCATGAGGGCATTGCCGGGGTGCTTGGCGCGGTGGAATATTTTGAGTGGGTGGGTCAGCAGTTTGGCGGGGAAGCGGCGGCAGAACTGGCTCAGGCCGGTTATTCAGGCCGCCGGTTGGAACTTAAAAAAGCAATGGCCGCCATCCACGGTTACGAAGTTGAATTAAATCGCGTACTGCTGGCTGCCCTCGAATCGATACCCGGCCTCAGGATTTACGGCCAGACCGATCTGGATAAATTTGACCAGCGCGTGGCAACCTTTTCCTTCCGAATCAACGACCTGCATCCGCGGCTGGTCGCCGAGAAACTGGCAGCCGAGGGCATTTATGTGTGGGACGGCAACTACTATGCGCTCAATGTTACGGAACGGCTGGGGGTCGAAGACCTGGGCGGCATGGTGCGCGTGGGCGCAGTTCATTACAATACCCTGGAAGAAGTAGAAAAATTGCGCCAGGCTTTGTTAAAGATCAGCCAGGCAGCCTGACCAGACACTTAGAAAGACGAACGGCGCGGTGTAAATAAGCAAAAAGACCAGATCATTTAGACCTGGTCTTTTTGCTTGTCAGAAACGCTAACGCTTTTTTGCCAGTGCCCCAGGTGGGAATCGAACCCACGTCTGAGCCTTAGGAGTGCCCTGTTCTATCCATTGAACTACCGGAGCCAGCCCTGAAATTATACTGCAATGCTCCACGCTGAACAACCGCTGCATGGCTCTTGCTTTTCAGGTTGGCAAACTGTAAAATTGAACCAGTACACATGCGCTTTAGCGCATAAGATATAATGCCTGTGCTGGGTATAACCCTTCCCAGAACACAAACAGGTTCACATTTATCCTATTATTCCCGGGCATAATATAAACCATGACACAGAAAATTGGTCGTTACGAAATTAAATCCGAACTTGGACGCGGTGGCATGGCTACCGTTTATAAAGCCTATGACCCGCGCTTTGAACGTGAAGTAGCGCTTAAGGTGCTGCCGCGTGAAATGCTGCACGATGCGCAATTTCGTGTGCGCTTTGAACGCGAAGCCAAGACAATTGCCGCACTCGAACACCAGGCGATTGTGCCCGTTTATGATGTAGGCGAAGAAGACGGTCAACCTTATTTTGTCATGCGCTGCATGACAGGCGGCTCGCTGGGTGACATCATCGCCAGGGGGCCAATATCGCTCTCCACCACGACGAAAATCATGGAACGTCTGGCGCCCGCCCTGGACGAAGCCCACTTCAAAGGCGTTGTCCACCGCGATCTCAAACCGGGTAACATCCTTTTTGACCGCACCGGCGAACCTTACATTTCCGACTTTGGGATTGCCAAGATCACCCAGGCGCAAGGCGCAACTGTCACCGGGGGGGCAATTATCGGCACCCCGGCCTATATGAGCCCGGAACAAGCCCAGGGTGAGCAGGTGGATGGCCGCAGCGACGTTTACGCGATGGGCGTAATTCTTTACGAAATGTTGACCGGCACGCAGCCCTTCCAGGCAACCACCCCAATGGCAATCGTTGTCAAACACATCACCGATCCCATCCCGCATATCCTGGACTCTAACCCGAGCCTGCCGCCGGCCATCGAAACCATCATTGAAAAAGCGATGGCCAAAAGCCCGGATGATCGCTTTTCCAGCGCAGGTGAATTGTGTGCGGCACTATCGGCAGTGGCTGCCGGACAGAGTGGGGCCGATGCCCTCAAAACAGCTTCAATGACCGCCACAAAAATCGTGGCGGCAAAAACGCGTTTGGTGGCTGGCAAAACTCGTTTGAGTGAACCTGCCGTTGAAAAAGAAGGCTTCCATATTTCCATGCCGGTCATGCTGATCGGCGGCTTCATCGGGCTGTGCTTGGTGGGCGTCCTGCTGCTGGGCGTTTTGAGCATTACCGCGGTCTGCCCACCCAGCGGGGGTATTTTGCCCTGGTGCCCCGCTTCGCCATTTGCTTTGCCTTTCCTCATGGCGCAACCCACCCAGGTGGCGGTTGTGTTTACTGAAACCGCTGTAGTATTGCCAACCAGCGCACCAGTTGAGGCGGCCACAGCCACTAGCGAGCCAACTGAAACCCAGGCAGCGGTTATGACTGAGACCCCTGCACCGGAAAGTTCAACACCCACTGTTGAAGCAGTTCCAGCCGCTGCAACCATTATCGGCGGCGCTGACAGAGTGGCTTTTGTTAATGGAAATGAAATTTCGGTAATGAATGTTGACGGCTCGGACTTGAAAGTGGTCACCAACGACAAAATGCCCAAAACCAATTTACAATGGATTCCGGGCAGCAACACTTTGATCTACATCCGCGGGCTGAGTGTGGTGCGATTAAACCTGGATACAAACCAGTCAGACATCATTCTGGCCTTCCCCTTTGCCAGGTTGCTGGACGAATTCCGGATTTCTCCGGACGGCAAACAGGTAGCCATCTCGCTTAACCGTGAAATGTACGTGGTGCCGTTTGACATCGACAAATTAAAATCTGTGGGCGGCCGGGACGGCCTGATTGCCATGAAGGGCTGCCTGAATTCAACCGGCAACACACAGGCAGCGATCCATCTTAAAGACTTCCGCTGGAGCAAGAATAGCAAGTACGTTGCCTGGCTATTTGAAGGTGGTGGAGCGGCGGGCAGGGCGACGGAAGATATCATCCGTATCGTGGATATCAGCTCGTGCGATCCGAAAAAGCTCAATATGATGGATGAATTTCCTGGAACGCGTTTTACACCCGAGGGATACTCGTCAAAATCAATCTTGCCCGATTTTGACTGGGATGGCAAAAACCTGTTCCTGATGAATACCTTTGACCGTAATAACGGCTGGGGGTTCATGTACAGCTACACAGAAGAACTGCATCAGGGCACCCAGGAAAACCCCGTTTCCAGCACGAAATCGCGCTGTTGTTATCGGGATGCACGCTGGAGTCCAGACAGCACCCACGTTATCTTTGCCTTTCAGAGCAAGGACAAGCCCAATGCAACCGTGCAGTTCTACTATATTCCAGTCAACTCGATCCGGGCACAATTCGACCCGACACCCATCCCCCTGCCGGATGGCTTTTATACCGATGTAAGGCAAGCGCCGCAATTTGCTCTGCGCATTGCGCAGCCGTAAAACCAGACAAGCAGGTTCTTAAAAATGTCGTTGCCAGAAGCTTTAGCTCTGCGCAACGACATTTTTGTAACCAATCAAGAACAGGCTGTTTGCCTGGATTGGGCCCGGGTTATCACCCCAAAAAGCAGGTGAAATGCGGGCGGGAAGTCAAGGAAGATTTAAAGAATAGTACATTCGTCTATGTTTTTTGTATGCGCGTCTATTCTCATGCGCAAACAATAGGATGATAATAGGATGATAGAGTGAATGGTGATGGCTGCCATTTCGGGGAATTGCCGGTAAGCACCAGGGGAAGTGCAGCCAGTTATGGAGCAGGGTCTTTCTTAATTTTTTTCTACCGGGGCGGCAGCCTACAGGGGCACCTGCCGCCGGGGAAGACCCTGCACCATGTTTATCCAGTGCAAATTGTTCGACAATTCCATTGTTTCAACAAAATTTGTGTACAACTTGCTGGTTATAACTGGCTCACGATCTGCTTGACCAGCCCCGGTCCGGTATAGATCAAGCCGGTGTAGACTTGCACCAGGGTTGCACCCAGGTCCAGCTTGCGCTTTGCATCCTGCGCATTCATAATGCCGCCCACACCGATCACGGGAATCTTACCGCCAACCCTTTGCACAACACGGGACAAAAAAGCGTCACTGAGCGTGGTGAGCGGCCGACCGCTCAAACCGCCGGTTTCTTGCACCAGAGGCCCGGGGCGCAGCCCATCGCGCGCCAGGGTGGTATTGGCGGCAATGATGCCATCCATACCCGTGGACAGAATTACATCGACCGCATCATCCAGCTCGGATTCGCTCAAATCGGGGGCCAGCTTGACCAGCAGCGGCAGGGATTTTTCCCAGCGCTTCTGTTCGTGAATGCGCTGGGCCTGCAGTTGGGTCAGCAAAGATTGGAGCGCCGCGCGCCCCTGAAGGTTGCGCAATCCCTGCGTATTGGGCGAACTGACGTTGATCGTGAGGTAATCGGCTAGAGGCGCAAAACTTTGCAACAAGGCAAGATAATCATACGCGGCCTGCTCATTAGGGGTGTCCTTGTTTTTACCCAGGTTAACCCCGAGCATGGCGGCCTGCTGGTTTCGCCTGAGACGTGCCTTGCGGTATGGAATGCCAATGAGCCATTCCTGAAAATCCCTGGCCAGCGCGGGGTTAAGGCGCATCTGCATGTATTCGCTGCCCAGGCTTGGGAAACCCATGCGGTTAATCACTCCCTCATCATCCACCAGACGAAAGACGCGCGGAGCGGGGTTGCCGGGTTGAGGGCGCAGCGTGACTGTGCCGATCTCGATATGACCAAACCCGAGCGCCGAAAGGCCCGCCACGGCAATCCCGTCCTTATCATATCCAGCCGCCAGCCCCACCGGGTTCTTGAACTTCAGGCCAAAGGCTTCCACGGGTTTGGACGGCGCGGAATACAGCCTCTCCAACAGCCAACGCGCCGGCGGCAGCAGACCCGCCGTACGGACAAGCTGCAGGGTAAGGCTGTGGGCGGTTTCAGGCTCAAGTTTGAACAGAAGGGAACGGATGGATTGATACACGATTTTTATGCTTTCTCTTACTCAAAATAGGCCCGACGCTGCGCGTCAATGACATGCGCAAAGACCTCATCCAGAATTCTCTGGTTGGTGCGGTTTTCGGAAAGCGGGGGCAGGCATTGCGGGTCAAAAAAATCGACCGCCAGCGATTCCATACTGGTGGCAGCCTGACCACCGGTGATGCTGCACAAAAATACCAATTTGTAAAAATGGTGAAACTCGAGCGGATCGAGGCGGTTGCCGTCATAGATACCAACCAGCTTATCCACGCGCACAGTAAAGCCACTTTCCTCCCATACTTCGCGGGCAGCCATCTCGGCGGGTGAATCACCAAGATCACACCAACCACCCGGCATGGACCATCTCCCGTCCAAAACTTCTTTTACCAGCAGAATTTTGCCGGCGCGCATGATCGCGGCGCGCACATCCACTTTGGGCGTAGCATAGCCAGCCTGCATGGAAAAATTCTGCAAAACAGATTCCAGCGCAAGCCCGGACTGGCTCGCGATTATTTCAGCAGAGATCTCTTGCAGGCGTTTGTAGCGGGCGATGTCAAAATTACCGGTGGAGTACGCCAGGCCCGCCTGAGAAATTGAATATATTTCGCGCGCCCAGTCAAACCAGACAGGGTTATCTGGCATTTGCCACCATCAGCCCTGTACCAAAAAAGCGCGAGTGGCATCGATTTGTGCTTTCTCAACCTGCTCAGACTGCTCCCAGTAATCCAGAAGCTCCGAAATTGTCAGGACTGCATACAGGTTACAGCCCGCCTGGGCCAGCGACTGCTTCGCGCCTGACTGCCGGTCGACCAGCACGACCACATCATTTACC
The DNA here is from genome assembly GCA_038249405.1 of Anaerolineales bacterium. GTDB lineage: Bacteria > Chloroflexota > Anaerolineae > Anaerolineales > Villigracilaceae > UBA5195. The sequence continues at coordinate 3,923 of JBBRWF010000104.1, read as the reverse complement.
AGCAGCCCGGCAGCCGTCAGTTTTTCAATCGCTTCAAACTTGCTGCCGCCTGTGGTGGCAAGATCGTCAATCACCACCACCGTTTCACCTGCATGATACTCGCCTTCAATCTCGGCCTTTGTACCGTAGGTCTTGACTTCTTTACGCGGATAGATCATTGGATAATTGCCTGCCAGCGAGATCGCTGTGGCGATAGGGATGGCTGCGTAAGGCAAGCCTGCAAGGCGCACAAAATCCAGGTCTTTCAGCAAGGGCAGATAGGCCGCCCCCACCTGCGCGAGCAGTTTGGGATAGGTGATGATCTGGCGCAGATCAATGTATATAGGCGAAACCAGCCCCGATTTAAGCGTGAACTGGCCAAACTTGATACACCCGGCGGCCAGGAGACCATCCGCCAGTGCAGAGAGTGGACCATTTTGAGAAATTTCTGCCATTTTTTCTCCCTGGATCAGTGCTGGATCTGGTGCTGGATATAGATGATCTGGTCGCGCAAATCAGCCGCGGCCTCGGTGGGGTCGGCCGCGCGCGAGATGGCACGCGAAACCGGCAGCAGCATGCCCTTGCCGTCTGCACGAAGCCCGGCATGTAATGCGGTCTGCAAGTCGCCGCCCTGTGCGCCAACACCAGGCGCGAGGAACCACAGCCCTGGCGCGGCGCTACGCACCCGGCGCATGGCCTCCGGATGCGTAGCACCGACGACCAGACCGATATTGTTTTTGGTGTTCCACTGGGCAGCCAGGCGGGCAACCCGCTCATAAAGCAGCTCACCATCTGCCAGCGCAACATCCTGAAGATCGCCGCTGCCCGGGTTGGAGGTCTTGCACAGCAAAAAGACACCGCGCTCGGAATTGACGATGAATGGGTCAATCGAATCCTTGCCCAGGTACGGGCTGAGGGTAATACAGTGCGCGCCCAGGCTTTCAAAGGCCGAATGAGCATAGGCTTCGGCAGTCGATGAAATATCGCCGCGCTTGGCATCCAGGATAACCGGGATCAGGGAGCCCATGCGCTCTGATTCATGCTTGACTGCCGCGATCACCTGAGCGAGCGCGCTCCATCCCGGCGCGCCAAACTGCTCAAAAAATGCGACATTAGGCTTGAAAGCCGCCGCATAGCGTGCGGTTTTTTTGACCAGGTTGAGGCTGAATTCCAACGCAGACTCAGCATCCGGGTGGCGCAGGTCAGAGACATGCGGATCCAACCCTATGCACAGCAGGGAGGTGCAGTCGTCCACGCGTTTTTCGAGAAAGGAGAAGAAAGATTCCATGATTGGCCTATTAACTCAGGCTTTGCCCAATACCATTGCCAGCAGCGCCATACGCACATACAGGCCGTATTCCATCTGGCGGAAATAGGCCGCGCGCGGATCATCGTCAAAGTCCACGCTGATCTCACCCACCCTGGGCAGCGGATGCATCACGATCATTTCCGGCTTCGCGGCTTTCATAATTTCGGGATCAATCACAAAGGCGCCCTTGACGCTTTCATAAACGGCTTGATCTTCAAAGCGTTCTTTTTGAACACGGGTCACATACAACACATCTGTTTCTGGCAGTACTTTTTCCAACTGACCAAACTCGGCCTGGATGATGCCTTTCTCGCCGACTTCAGCCATCACTTCGGCGGGCATGCGCAAAATCTCTGGCGAGACATAATTTAACTTTATGCCCTTAAAGTTTGAGAGCAGGCGCGCGAGCGAATGCACCGTACGCCCATATTTCAGATCACCCAACATCGTGACCGACAGATGATCGAGACGCCCCAATTCTTCCATAATCGTAAAAGCATCCAGCAATGCCTGGGTGGGATGTTCACCCACGCCGTCACCAGCGTTAATGATGGGTTTACGCGCATATTTGGCTGCCAGCGCCGCCGAACCGGTTTCGGGGTGACGCAGCACGATCACATCGGCGTAACACTCGAGTGTACGAATGGTGTCTGGCAGGCTCTCACCTTTGGAAACCGACGAATACTTGACTTCGCTGATGGGGATGACGCTGCCGCCCAGGCGTTCCATGGCTGCAGTAAAGGAGGAGGATGTACGGGTGGAGGGTTCATAAAACAGGTTGGCTAAAATTTTGCCTTTAAGCAGGTCAAATGTACCGATGCGTTCAACCATGCCGCGCATTTCGTGTGCAACACCAAACACATACTGCAAGTCGGCATGGCTAAACTGTTTGACCGATAAAATATCCTTGCCATACCAGGGCGCATTTTTATCATCGCCAAAAGGCAAGTGCGAATTATTGGGGGTCGTGGGCATATTTCTCTCCTTTTTTGAATGGCTCATTGTCTTATTGTCTTTTTGATGCAGGGACCGAGCGGGACGTTAAAAGCGTCCCTCGGCCTACTCATGACACTTTATGTCACAGTAAAGACTTCCGCCGTCTCACAAACGGGGAAGCCGGACCATGATTTGCGCTCTAATTTTCGTCTTCATTATACAACGCGCCAAACCTTATGTGCTTGCAAGAGCGGGCGGGGCGTTAAAACGTTCATCGACCTGGGATACATATTGTCAGATCTTTAGAGTACGTTTCGCAAATACGCCGATTTCATCAAACGTGGAGTGGTTTTCAGGGATCATCTTTCCGAGAGCCTGCCAGACGTGCCACATGCCGTTCCAGATATTCAATTCCACTTTCACACCCGCGCTGCGGGCGGTTTCAGCCAGCAGGAGAGCATCATCCAGCAAAATTTCATCGCTGCCGACCTGGATAAACAGGGGCGGGAAACCATTAAAATTGCCATAAACTGGAGAAACCAGCGGGTTGTCGAAATTGGCTTCAGTGGTGTACGCCAGGGACCATTCGCGCAGCACATCAGTATTTAGAACGACCTCGCTCTTTGCTCTGGTGGTATGCGTCTGACCTCTGAGCGCCAGGTCTGTCCAGGGCGAAAAACACATGACGCCCGCGGGCAGGGCAATCTGCTGATCACGCAGTGCGAGGGTAGTCGCGATACTCAGCCCACCGCCGGCCGAATCGCCTGCGATGAGAATATCTTCTGCAGCGCAGCCGTTTGCCAGCAGCCAGCCGTAGGCCTTGAGGGCATCATCCAGCGCAGCTGGAAAAGGATGTTCGGGAGCGAGGCGGTAATCCGTCACCAGCACCTTTGCGCCTGAACATTCAGCCAACAGGCTGCAGAGCATGCGGTAGGTTTCCAGCGAACCGGTAACATACCCGCCGCCGTGTAGATACAGGATCACTTTCTTCTGTCCACCCGGCGCAGGAATGATCCACTCGGCGGGCAGCCCGTCAAACTCAACTGGCTCAAGCGTGGTACCCACCGGCAGAGCGCCCAGCAACCTGGCATTTTGTTTCCCGCTGGCGCGATGCTCTTCGATCGACATGCGCTTGCCTTTAAGTAAGCGTTTGAGAACTGCGCGCCAGAAGTATGCTTGTAAACTTAGTGACATAGGAACCTCAGCTTTTTTTCAACTGATCACATCGCAGACCACAAATCAAGAAGAGAAAATTGGATAGAGTATTTCTTTCGGCGCATGCTTGCGTTGAGGTGAATTGTTTTACAGCTCGCGGATATTTTTACCAAACCCTGGAGCAGCCAGCACCTGACCATCCTTATAGGCTTCGACGCCGCGCAGAACCACACGGGTGACACGGCCCTGCACCTTCCAACCTTCGAAGGGCGTCCAACCGCAGCGCGAGTGCAATTCTGCGGCCTTGATCTCGTAGATGGCATTTTCATCCACTTCCACCCAGGTTTCGGGCTGCATTGGCAGGTGAAAAATTCGGCGCGGGTTGGTGACCGACTTTTCAATAAGCTGTTCAAGCGTCAGGCGGCCTTCATGAACGGCGGTCAGCAGCAGGGGCAGCAAGGTCTCCAGACCGGGGAAGCCTGGGGGTGGGTTTTCACCGTCTTTTTCGGCCAGCGTGTGCGGGGCGTGATCGGTGGCAAAGCAG
>JBBRWF010000103.1:0-10794 GCA_038249405.1 Anaerolineales bacterium | reverse complement strand
GGGGTGCCCTGCATAACTACCAATAATGGGCTGTTGGTGTCGCCCGCGGTAACGTTGGGGGCATCATCGCCTGTCTTCAGGATGTTTTCGTAAGTATCCATCCAGTAATTAAGATTGTCTTTACCCTTGCGATGGCAGGAGATGCAATAACGCTGAACAATTGGCGCGATATGAACATCATAAGAAGGAATTTCGCCGGCAGCCAGAGGCGGGTAGAGTGGCTTGAGCACTGGTTTTTCAAAACGGTCATCCCACATATAGCGCATGAAGGTCACAACATAATCTATTTCGCCCTTTGATAGCCCTTCCGCGTTATAGGCTTTCCCAAACGGATTCATCCCGGCATCGGGACGACCATAGGCGATCACTTCTGCCAGTGCAGCGTCATTAAGGGTATAAAGCACATCTTTGGCGTTGATCGCCATTATCAGCTTGCCTTCGAGTCCCTTGACTCCTTGTATGGTAGTGACTTTGCCGTCTTCTCCGTGACATTCCACGCAGTTGATAGCGTACAGGTCTTGTCCGGCCTGGATTTGATCCGTCAGGGTGTTCGCTATAGCTGTTTCAGCCGCTGCAGGAGCCGGGTAGATGGCCAGTACGGCAACTGTAAAGCCAAGCATTAATACGACCGTTGCGCCTGTTGTCCAGATCATGGCTTTTGCAGATGGTTGTTTGGTTGCATACGCCATCAGCACCAGCATGATATAAGCCAGACTGGGAACGATCAAACCTCCGATTGTTTGCAGCAAACCAACCAGCGTAGCGCCAGTGGGCACATCGGCCATCATTGTTAGTGTGACCATGCTTACCACCAGAATACCCATGATGGAAATCGGCAGGATGCGCTTGCTATAATAGCGCAGCGGGCTTTTGTCGATGAACGGCAGCGCCACCAACAACCCGATGGCAATGCTGGGGATGATAACCGTGGCAATCCACTCTATTTTCCCCACCAACGGAATCTGTCCGTAAAGCGCCAAGAATTTGAACAGGAACAGGAAGTACCATTCCGGGCGGGGGATGTATGAAGTGTCGCTTGGGTCGGCTTTGGGCTCGAATGGCACGCCGATGAAAGTGGCCAGCAAAATAAGTACCAGGAAAATTGCCAAAGCCATGATTGCATCTTTAAAGATGCTGTCTGGCCAGAAGCGTTCGCCTTTATGAAGTTCGCGCTGGTAGCGTTGATTGATTTTGTTCTTGGTTTCTTCATTCATGGTGGGCTCCTTAGTCTTCCTGTGCCGGGAAGTGGGATTCACCGTGCTTGATGATCAGGTACAGGTGAACACCGATCAGGGCAACTAAAGCGGCCGGCAAAATCCAGATATGAGCGGCAAAGAAACGCTGCAGGGTCAATGCGCTCAGGTCCGGACCGCCGCGCAGGACTTTTAGAATGAAATCGCCCAACCAGGGCACGGTTCCCGCGATCTGGGTTGCCACAGTGGTGGCCCAATAAGCTTTCTGATTCCAGGGCAACAAATAGCCAGTGAATCCCATTCCCAGTGTCAACACCAACAATCCAACACCGATCAACCAGGTGAGTTCGCGCGGATATTTATAGGATGCGGTCACAAATACACGAAGCATGTGGATGAAGACCACCAGCACCATCAATGTGGCACCCCAGTGGTGAATGCCGCGCACCAGCCAGCCAAATGCAACCCCATTCATGATGTATTGAATACTGTCATAAGCGTGATCAGGGGAAGGGGTATAGTAAACTGTTAGAAAAATGCCAGTTGCGCCTTGCAGAATGAACAGGAACAGGCTGGCAGACCCAAGCGTATTCCACCAGTTACCTGTGGGTTCGGGGCGATCGAGCAGATTGGAGTACATCTCTCCCATGCCAAGACGTTCATCCAGCCATTGGTAGATTTTCTGCCACATGGTTAGCCTTCCTTTAGGAATATTAACAGGTTGCCGTCTGCGTCCACTTTGAACTCCTTATATTGATCAAGGGGTCTGGGGGGCGGGCCGTCCAACACTTTGCCGTCTTTGTTGAAATTGGCATCGTGACAGGGGCAAATGAATTTTTGAGCATCTTCTTTCCAGTTGATGCTGCAGCCGAGATGCGTACAACGGCTGGAGAGGATAACTATGTCTGTTGGGTCGGCAGACTTGCGAATAACGAACCCGCCGTAGCTTGTCCCGGTTCTCTCCCAACCGTTGACTTGTGTGCGCGTGAAGGAAAACGGAGTTGGAGTACCAACGGGGATGTTTTCCAATTTACCAACCGCTATCCAGGCCTCTTTACCACCAGCTTTTAGTGCGGGGTCAATCAAATACCCAATAACTGGCACGCCCACCGCGGCGGTAATGATTCCTCCTATTGCGCCGGTGGTGACTTTCATAAAATCCCGGCGGCTGATGTGTTTGGTACCTGACATGCTTGCCTCCTCTGGCAATATTATGACAATATCGTTGCGATGCGGAGTTCTCTGGCACCACTCGCGATGAAAACAATCTTAATGACACGGAACCGTTTAATGGACCTTTTCGGACTATTGGCGATTGCTTTGTCGCGTAGGGCACGCTCCTCGCTAAGACATCCGTGAGTAATAAGATTATAAATGTCATTGACCAATTTATTAGAGGATGTGTGGACTGAAATAGGATGATGATTGTCACTTTCTTTCTGGAAATGGTCTGGCAAGTAACATCATATTTTGAGGTGGGTGAGCAGTTACAAGGATTTATTCAATCGATACTTCAAACAGGGTAAAATACAGCATTTGAAGTGGTTGCTCAGCCTCTGGTAATTATTAGCGAAAATTGTATACATGGTGCAGTGCATTCTGTGAGTTTTGTCACTGTAAATAGATACAATGGCAATGAGATAATAAGGCGACATTTATAAATTTATTCAAGGAGGTATTGATGGGCCTGAAAAGAAATGTAAGCCTGTTCACCGGACTTCGCTATCAAGGAAAAGGACCGATGCTGACATTTGTACTGCATCGTATTGGCGGAGTAGGCATGGCGGTTTTTGTGAGCATACACCTTTTGGCATCATTCTTGGGTGGACCGGGTGGGCAGTTGGCGAACGCCATTTATGAACATTGGGTTTTCCAACTCTTCATATTCTTTTGTGCATTATTCCACGCTATTAATGGTTTGCGGATTACCATTCTGGATTTGTGGCCCAAGTTGATTGAATACCAGCAGGAAGCGATCTGGGTAGAATGGGCGGTTTTTATTCCTGTTTACGGCTTTGCTGTCTTTGTGATTATTCGTACTGCGGCAGGAGGTTAACGTGGCTGAGAAATCAAGGAATCTGTCGCTCTCACAGCGTGGAATGAATTTTGAAACCCTGATGTGGTACTTTACACGCCTGTCAGCTCTGGCCATGTATGGTTTTATTTTGTTTGCGATCATTGGCGCGTTGGTGATGGGTGCTCGTACTCAGATGAATTTTGCCGATATGATGCGTTGGGGTTTCATGCCCAACGGTACCCATGTGCAGAACTCCAACGTAACAGATCTGGAACCGTGGGTTTCGCCTTTCTGGAAACTAATGGGCAGCGGTTTACTTTTGCTGGCAGTGGCTCATGGTGTACACGGTCTGGTTGTGGTTTGTGATGATTACATCGCAGGCGCCCGAGGTCGTCAAATTGTGCGTTTCTTGAGCATCATCATGATGCTTTCAATGAGTTTCATCGGTTTGTATATCATTTGGACCTCATAGGACGGGAAGAAGAATGAACAATCATCAATTTGAAGTGGTGGTCGTTGGCGCAGGCGGCGCGGGATTAATGGCAGGCCTGTACGCCTCGCGCAGCGCCAAAACGGCCGTGATTAGCAAACTCTACCCAACTCGCTCGCACACAGGTGCGGCGCAGGGCGGTATCAGTGCAGCCCTGGGCAACCTGGAAGAAGATCGGGTGGAATGGCACACTTATGATTCGGTTAAAGGTTCTGATTATCTTGGCGATCAAGATGCGATTGAGTTTATGTGCCAGGAAGCCCCGGATGCCATTTTGGAATTGGAACATATGGGCCTGCCTTTTGACCGTACACCCGAAGGCAAAATTTCACAGCGTCCTTTTGGCGGCCATACAAATAATGAAACCGGAAAACCTGTCCGCCGTGCAGCGCATGCTGCTGACCGTACCGGGCACATGATTCTTCAAACCCTGTATCAGCAGTGTTTGAAAAACAAAGTAAATTTCTATGATGAATTTCAGGTCATTGACCTGCTCATGGAGAGTTGGAAAGCGGTTGGTGTTGTGGCGGTGGAACTTGCCACTGGTGAATTGCATACCTTCCATGCCAAGTCTGTCATCCTGGCGACCGGTGGTCACGGGCGTATTTTTGAAGTTACTTCCAACGCTTATGCCTATACCGGCGATGGCGCAGCCCTGGTTTTGCGCAAGGGCTTGCAGCTGGAGGATATGGAATTTTTTCAATTCCACCCAACTGGTATTTATAAGCTTGGTATTTTGATCACCGAAGGTGTTCGTGGCGAAGGCGGCATTTTGATCAACGGCGAAGGCGAACGTTTTATGCCTCGCTATGCGCCAACGGTTAAGGATCTGGCCTCGCGCGATGTGATCTCTCGTGCAATCTATACCGAAATTCGCGCGGGGCGCGGTATCAACGGGAAGAACTACGTTTATCTGGATGTGCGCCCTGAGTCTGTGATCAAATTTGCTGCAATAGATGGACGCACCAACCTCGATGGCTCGCCTTATACTGTTACAGCAGAAGAACTTCTCAAGAAGTTGCCCGACATTGTGGATTTTAACCGTGTTTATCTGGGCATCGATCCGATGACACAGATGATGCCCATTCAACCTACGGCACACTACACCATGGGCGGTATACCAACTAATAAGTACGGTGAAGTGCTTGTGGGTGACAGTAAAACGGTTGTTTCTGGTCTGTATGCTGCCGGGGAATGCGCTTGTGTTTCCGTGCATGGTGGTAACCGCTTGGGCACCAACTCGCTGCTTGATCTGGTTGTGTTTGGCAAATATGCTGGTTTGCGGGCGGCGGAATATGCCAACCATGCAGAGTATGGCAAGCTTCCATCTGACCCAGAGGCTTCTACAAAAGCTCAGTTCGATACGCTGCGCAATGGTTCTGGTAAGGAAAATGTGTCCGATATTTCCATCGAAATGAAGAAATCCATGTTCGATCTGGTTGGTATCTACCGGAATGAGAAAGACATGGAGCAAGCTATTGAGAAAGTCCGCGAACTCAAGCAGCGTTACCAACAGGTCAAAGTAAATGACACGGGTAAAATTTTCAATACAGAATTGATCAATGCATGGGAACTGGGCAATATGCTTGAGCTGGCTGAGATCATCGCAGTCAGTGCCCTGAATAGAAAAGAATCTCGTGGCGGGCATTCGCGCGAAGATTATCCCAATCGTGACGACAAGGATTGGCTAAAACATACACTTGTCTCAAACAAATCAGGCGAAATCAAGATCGAATATAAGCCAGTCACGATTACAAAATATCAACCCAAAGAACGCGTTTATTAGTAGACCAGAGGCGACTATGTTAGTAACTTTGAAGATTTTCCGCTTCAACCCCGAAGTAGACAAAAAATGGCACTACGAGACTTATAATCTCGAAGCTGCTGAAACGGATCGCGTGCTGGACCTGTTGGAGAATGTAAAAGGTTACCAGGATGGTACGCTTTCCTTCAGGCGTTCATGTGCGCACGGCGTCTGTGGTTCGGATGCGTTGCGTATTAACGGGCGCAATCAATTGGCCTGCAAGGCGCTTGTGCGTGATACTGGTGCGAAAATAACAGTGGAGCCGCTGTTGGGTCTCAAGGTCATCAAAGACCTGATTGTCGATATGGAACCTTTCTTTGATAACTACAAAGCGGTTCTACCCTATTTCATCAACGACAGCCCGCTGCCCGCGGATGGCAAGGAACGCAGGCAAAGCCCTGAGCAGCGTGAGCGCTTCGATGAGACCACTAAGTGTATTCTGTGCGCGGCGTGTACCACATCCTGCCCTACCTTCTGGGCTAGTGATACATATTTAGGTCCGGCAGCGCTGGTGACTGCTCACCGCTTCATCTTTGACAGCCGCGATGAGGCCGCCTCGGAGCGTCTGCATATTCTTAGCGAAACGAATGGAGTGGCGCGTTGCCACACAGTATTCAATTGCACAATGGCTTGCCCGCGCGAAATCCAGATTACACGGGCAATTGGCGAGCTAAAAATGGCGATGGTCACCGGTAAATTGGACTGATTACAACACCATATCCACGTAAATAATTATATGCCGCGGACAATTGTCTGCGGCATATTGATTCCACGAATACATATCATTGCAAGTTGCATCGATTGTTCTACAGCGGTACGGTGTCCTAAAATAAGCGTTTACCAGCTCGCACGATGTTTTTCAAAAGAGAAAATTTAACCATGCAACCCTTCTGGGCCAGTTCGAGCTGCAAGCGAGGCAAGAATAATACCCTGTATGTTTCTAATTGAGCACCCTCATAACAGATACACTCGCCAGGGAAGACATCATTATTTGGGGTGGGAATTTCTCCATATGCAATTACCCTGACGATAGGGGTCCTCGTAGTGAAGTAGCAACCATATACTATCAGCCTATTGAAATAACCTTCTTTTGCGTTGTATACTAAAAACGGTGTTGGTTACTTGTTTTCACTTTTTCTTGCGTTTGGCATCATCATTTGTATGTGGAAAACTATTGAAGCATGATGCGATCCCCTATAGGGTTCTATATCATAGTAATGAAATCCAACATCTTATGAATCGAGGTATCTCATGTCCTTTAGACCTATTAATATCTCACAACAAGATGCACGATGGAAAAACATCAAACTCGGCTTTAGCAATGATTCCACCATTGGGGTTTACGGCTGCGCTCTAACGAGTGTTTGCATGTGGTTGAGCGGCTTTGGTTACCCGGAAACTCCAGACAAGCTTAATGAAAAGCTGAAACAGCGCAACGGTTATCAGCAGGATGCGATTGTTTGGAGCGCGGTCAGTGCCATTTATCCCAATGTCAAATTTAAAAACCTGATTATTTGTACTGATGCTGACGCACCGATCGACCTTATTGCGGCATCCATCGCCTCAGGACAGCCTGTCATTCTTGAAGTGGACAACTCGCCAAAGGCGGGTTTGCAAACACATTGGGTTGTGGCGTATGCCAAAGTTGGCAAAGATTTTCTCATTCTTGATCCCTGGCCCAGCCCACCTGAGCAGGGCAATGATATTTCTTTGATGTCGCGCTACAGTCAGGGCAAAGAACTCAAACGGTCGATTATGGCCGTTGCATTATATGAGTGCCAGACTGATGGAGATGGTTCGAGCCCGACACCGCCGCCTCTGAATGACGGTAGTATATATGTGCGCGTTGGTGAGGCGGTGACCGCTGGCCTCCGTATCCGTTCTGCGCCCAGTACGGCATCGGATACGCTTTCACTGGAATTTCCAGGCGCATATTTGAAAGTGCTTGAGCCTGAAGCCGCTTTACGTTCCAAGATTGGGATGAATGATCAGTGGTTGCGAATCAGCAATGCTGTGGGTGTAGAAGGTTTTGTAGCCGCCTGGCTTGTAGTGGCGACCACGGGGGGTGGTTCTCCTCCGCCTCCTCCGCCACCTCCGGATGATAAAACCATCAAGCGTGTACGCGCTTCGATCGGGGATGGCATGGAAAGCGTGCCCACGCCTGTTGCAGCTGAAAAACGTTTGGCAGCGTCCCCTACACAGTCTGGTAGTTATCGGTTGGTGGCGGATATCTGGAACCGTTACGGCGGCATTCTGGGTGCTCTATCAGCCAAATTGAATATTGAATCGGGTGTGGCCGTTGCCACGCTGGGGGTAGAATCTGGTGGACAGGCTTTTGGCATCGATGGGCGCACATTAATCCGCTTTGAAAATCACCTTTTTTACACTTACTGGGGCAAAAATAATCTCGATAAGTTCAATAAATTTTTTGCATTCGACAATAATCAGCGCTGGATGGGGCATAAATGGCGCTCGAACCCAAAGGGGGCCTGGACTGATTTCCATGGTAACCAGGCACGCGAATGGGAAGTGTTCAGTTTTGCGCGCGCCCTAGATGAGAGCGCGGCAATGCTTTCCATCAGCATGGGCGCACCGCAAATTATGGGCTTTAATTTTGGTGTGATTGGTTATGCCAGCGTGCAGGATATGTTTGCCGCTTTTGCGCGCAGCGAACGCGACCAGGTGATTGCCTTCTTCGATTTTATTCAAGGAACACTGCCGAATGCAGGCGCGGTGAAGGTGTTGCAGGCAAGGAATTTCTTGCAATTTGCCACAATCTACAACGGAAGCGGGCAGGCGCCCACCTACGCAGGCTTAATTAACAGCGGATATACTGCTTTCCTTAGTCTGTATGCTGCGTTGCCAGTTCAACTTCCTTCGCCTCCACCGGACCCGGCGGCACCTCCCGATAATCAGCCTCCTGCGCCTGACCCGGCGGATGGTGATATGTCTGTAGAAGTCTTGAGCAGTGCTGGTAAAACAGGCTTGCAGATGTTTCAGAAACCGCGTATTGGAGCTGGAGTGATCACTACCCTGAGTGTTGGAGTGGTATTGCGGGTTTTGGATGCGAACAAGGGAGAAGTGCGAAAACTTCTAGGGAAGAAAAATGAGTGGGTTTATGTCCGAGATTACCAGGCTCGGAAAGGTTATGTTCAGGCTATGTTTGTTGGTGAAAAAACCAAAAGCCCCATCGCCTTTAGTATTTTAGATTTGACTGAGCCTGAGCCTATAACCGTTTATGTTGCTGGTTGGGCTGGAAAAAATGGCCTGCTGTTGCGAGTTCAACCGACTTCTTATGCCCCGAGTGTTAAACCTTTGCCGGTTAATACCACACTGCAAGTGTTGGACGATCCGCTGATCGCTTCCCATAAGGTGGGTGTGTATAACCAGTGGATAAAAGTGAAAGAGCCGCTCGGTGCTGAAGGTTATGTGGCTGCCTGGTTTGTCAAACGCTGAAAAAGCGCATTTCTTAAATATTGAAAGGTTTTTGCAAATGCCATACCGAGTGAGTACCAACTTATTTGATCTGACCCTATGCATTTCGGATGCAGTTGACCTGGTCAGTCCTATGGTAAGCGAGCACCACCGCCGTGTGGCTTACCTTTCTTTTCAGATTGGCAGGCAATATGGTTTGTCGCGCCAGCGCTGTAAAGAACTGGCTATTGCTGCCGCGCTGCATGATATAGGCGCACTTTCGCTCCGTGAACGTGTAGATATGTTGAGCTTTGAACTGGATGAAACCTGGCAGCATGCGGAAGTTGGCTATTTGCTCCTTTCAGGACTGGAGCGTTTTCGCGTGGCAGCGGATATTGTCAGGTTCCATCATGTGCATTGGAATGATGGCGCAGGCAAAGAGAAATATGGACAGCCGGTGTCAATCGAAAGTCATATCCTTCATCTTGCCGATCGGATTGCTGTGCTGATTGACCCGCGAAAAGAAGTTCTCGCACAGGCCAGGCAAATTCGCCGTACCCTTCAGCAAAAATCGGGCAGCATGTTTATGCCAGAAATTCTGGATGCATTTTATGTGGTGGCCGAAAAGGATTATCTGTGGTTTGATCTAGTTGCCCCCAGTTCAGACATAATGGTTTGGCGCGACCTGGATTGGGATGTAGTTTCGTTGCAGGGCGATGAGTTCCTGGAGCTTGCACAGTTTTTTTGCCGGATCGTGGATTTTAAGAGTCCATTTACTGCCACGCATTCAAGCGGGGTTGCAGCCTGTGCGAAGGTTATGTCGGAAATGATAGGTTTTTCAAATTTCGATCAGCGGTTGATGTATATGGCTGGTTATTTGCATGATCTGGGCAAGCTGTGTGTGCCATCTGAAATTCTTGAGAAACCTGCCAAACTTTCTAGCGATGAATTTGCCGTGATGCGCCACCATTCGTATTACACCAACCATATTTTGCAGCGGGTGGGCGTTCTGGATACTGTGCGGGTATGGAGTGCGTATCACCATGAACGTCTGGACGGCAGCGGATATCCATATCATCTCAAAGCTGCGGATTTGTCGCAAGGATCGAGAATTTTGGCAGTCGCGGATGTCTTTACTGCGGTCATGGAAAATCGTCCATATCGTGCGGGAATGCCAAAGGCTGAAGGCTTGAAAGTGGTGAATGATTTGGCAAGAACTGGTAAGTTGGACGGCGATCTTGTAAAGCTATTGAATAGACGCTTTGACGAAATCGTCACAACTGCCCTGGATGCGGAGAGTCTGGCTTCAAAGGCTTACCAGAGTTTTGCCGAGCGCAGCGGTGCTTTTCGCCAGGCTGATTGATTAGGGAATTAGCGGTGTAAAAAAAGTGACCGGTCAGGAAATGATCTTTGGAAATCACTTCACTTGCCAGAAGCCGATGGCGTATAAACAAGGATTATTCGATGGCATCTTTTAGTTTGCGAGCCAACTTGCCGAAGTGCAGGGTATAGCGTATATCATCTTCACGCGGACGAGGCAGGTCGACTGGTAAATCCAGCTTGATTTTCCCCGGACGGGCGGTAAGAACCAGTACTCGATCTGCCAGAAAAAGGGCTTCGCCAATGGAGTGCGTGACCATGATGACGGTTTTCTGGCGTGCCTGCCAGATACGAGAGAGCTCCGTCCACATGCGTTCGCGCGTCAGCGCATCCAGCGAGCCAAAAGGTTCGTCCAGCAGCAGCAGATCCGGGTCGTGAACCAGTGCGCGCGCCAGGGCCACGCGCTGCGCCATACCCCCCGAAAGATCGCGCGGCAGAGATGTTTCAAAGCCATTCAGGCCGACCAAGTCGATCATTTCCTGGGCCTTTTGTTGGG
>JBBRWF010000102.1:0-10877 GCA_038249405.1 Anaerolineales bacterium | reverse complement strand
GGTATGAATTTTGCCTCAGTACGCACTGAAGTTTCCCTGATGACCCCAGCTGGACCCCTTACCAACCGCATGGGTTTAATCTGCCGTCTTAAAGATGAACAGAATTTCTATTTCTTTGTCATTAGCGCTGATGGTAACTTTGGCATTGGCAAAGTAAAAGATGGTCAGGCTGCCTGGCTTAGCGGTGAAAAAATGCAACTGAATGATGCAATTCTAACCGGTAGCCAGATCAACCGCCTACGCGCGGATTGCGTTGACAGTACCTTATCCTTTTATGTCAACAATACGCTGGTGGCAACTGTTTTAGATGCAACTTTCCCCAATGGGGATGTTGGCATTCTGGCCGGAACTTTTGAACAGCCAGGCGCAGATGTTTATTTTGATAATTTTGTAGCGATCAAACCCTGAAACCAGGCTCATTACAGCAGATTGGTTTCATATTTTACAGGTAGTTGTACATGAATATTTACCTTGACATGGTAGGTTGCAGGCTTAATCAGGCCGAAATAGAGCAAATGGCCCGCCAGTTTCGCGCCCAGGGGCATACGATTGTAAGCACAGCCGAAACTGCCGAACTCGTGGTGGTTAACACCTGTTCAGTTACCACAGAGGCCGCATCTGATTCGCGGCAGAAAATCCGCCAGGCAGCGCGCCTCGGAGCAAAAGAGATCATCGTCACAGGTTGTTGGTCAACCCTGCAACCCGAACAAGCCGCACAACTCCCAAATGTCGTTCAAGTGATTCCCAACCAGCGCAAGGATGCGCTGGTTTTCAGTATGAACCCTAGGGAAGACCCAGCCAATGTTTCCGAAACCTTCGATCTTGAACCAATTTCACGGCAACCCATCCCCGGCATGCGCCAACGGACCCGGGCATTTATTAAGGTTCAGGACGGATGTGATAATGCCTGTACTTTTTGTATCACGACCGTTGCCCGCGGCGGCGCACGTTCGCGAGCAGCGCATGAGGTCATCGCAGATATCAACGCTGCACTGCAAGGTGGCGCAAGGGAAATTGTGTTGACCGGGGTGCACCTCGGCTCCTGGGGGCAGGAACTCAACCTTCACCTACGAGATCTTATTACGCTTATCCTTAATGAAACAAACCCTGCACGCCTGCGTCTATCTTCAATTGAGCCCTGGGATCTCGATGAAGGCTTTTTTTCTCTCTGGGCAGATACCCGGCTTTGCCCGCACTTGCATTTACCACTGCAATCAGGCAGTACTGCCACCCTGAAGCGCATGCTGCGTAAAACCAGCCCTGATTCTTTCCGGGTCCTTGTAGAAGCTGCCCGCAAATATATCCCAAGTGTGGCAATCACTACCGATGTCATTGCTGGATTTCCAGGCGAAACTAGCGCTGAATTCGAGGAGACTCTGGCATTTATTCAAGAAATCGACTTTGCCGGTGGACACGTTTTCAGGTATTCGGCCCGGCCAGGCACGCCAGCCGCGCGCATGCGGGATCAAGTTCCACACGATGTGCGTAAGGAACGCAACCACCTGCTTCAAGCCGCTTTTGCCAGATTGAGCGCAACCTATCGCAGGAAATTTCTGAATGAGAGATTACCCGTATTATGGGAAGCGTCTGCCACTCGATCCAAAAACGGCTGGCAAATTGAAGGCCTCACCAATAACTACATTCGTGTCAATGCCTGGGCTCCCGAATTGAGATGGAACCAGTTGGATATGGTTAAACTTGATAGCCTGACCGAGGACGGTATGAGCGGAGAAATTTCGCACCAAATATGATAACAAGTTTTTCGCCCGGGGGAGAATTAATAACTAGATAAATTCAATAAATATTCCTAAAGCCAGCCAAGAGTACCCATTTGGGGTATGGACTCTCCTCTATCGTAATTTTATAATTATTTGCGATAAAACAAAATATTTAATTTGAACGAGGAGGAGTTTTTTCATGGCAAAAACCATAAGTGAAGTTTTAGAGATGGGCAAAAGCGTAAAAATGGTGGATATTCGTTTCACAGACTTGCCTGGTACCTGGCAGCATTTCACCATTCCTGTAAGGCGTCTCGACGAAGAATTTTTTACAGAAGGTATCCCTTTTGATGGTTCATCCATCCGAGGCTTTCAAGAAATCCACGAGTCGGACATGCTATTAATGGCCGATCCTGATACAGCCTTCATTGACCCGGTTGCAGAAATCCCAACCCTGGTAGTTACCTGTGACGTGCTCGACCCCATCACATTACAGCCCTACAGCCGCGATCCGCGTTATGTAGCGCGCAAGGCCGAAGCTTACCTTAAGCAAACCGGCATTGCCGATACAGTCTTTGTGGGACCAGAGGCTGAATTCTTTATTTTCGATAATGTGCGCTATTCCAGTGGTACCAACGAATCGTACTATCACATTGACAGCGATGAAGGCTGGTGGAACAGCGGCCGTTCTGATCGCCAAAACTTCGGCGGACAGATCTCACCCAAGCGCGGATATTTCCCTGTGCCGCCCACCGACACACTTCAGGTTGTTCGCAGCGAAATTATGCTGACCCTGGAACAGGCGGGCGTGCCGATGGAAATTCATCATCACGAGGTTGCCACTGCAGGTCAGACCGAGTTGGGTATGCGCTTCACCACCCTGACTCGTATGGCTGATAACCTGCTGCTGTATAAGTACATCGCCAAAAATGTAGCCCGCAAGAATGGCAAAACAGTGACATTCATGCCCAAACCGCTTTTTGGCGATAATGGCTCTGGCATGCATGTGCACCAATCTTTATGGAAGGGCGACACCAATGTCTTCTATGATGCGGCCGGGTACGCGGGTCTTTCAGATACTGCCAAATACTACATTGGCGGCCTGCTCAAACATGCCCCGGCTCTGCTCGCTCTAACCTCACCAACCACCAATTCCTTCCGCCGCCTTGTGCCCGGTTTTGAAGCACCGGTTAACCTGGCTTATTCTCAGCGCAATCGTTCGGCAATCTGCCGTATCCCGGTTACAAAGAGCATCAAAGCCAAACGCGTTGAATTCCGCGCCCCGGACGCATCCAGCAATCCTTACCTGTGCTTCGCTGCCATCCTTATGGCCGGGCTGGATGGTGTTCAGAATCGCATTGACCCGGGTGACCCACAGGATAAGGATCTGTATGAGCTGCCCGCAGAAGAAGCCCGCCTGATCAAGCAGGTACCTGGCTCCCTGGGAGCCGTGCTTGAAGCGCTGGAAGCTGATCACGAATTCCTGCTTAAGGGAGATGTTTTCACCAGTGACTTGCTCGAAGCTTATATTGGGTACAAACGCCAGGTGGAACTCGATCCGGTGCGCATCCGCCCTACTCCATACGAATTCACCCTGTATTTTGACTGCTAACTAGAATTTTATTTCCGGTAAGACAGAAAACAGCCTGGCCGTTGGGGAAATTCCAACGGCCAGGCTGTTTTTCGACACTTTTTCCTTCACAATGCATTCGTGCTAAACTATTTCTTCAGGTTCAACTGGAATAGGACCCTGTTTTTTTGCGATATTTACGACAACCACCGAACTAACAATCACTAATGCGGCAACAAGAATGCGCGGGCTGACTGTTTCACGGGCAAAAAGGCTGCCAAGAAAAACCGCCACCACCGGGTTTACATACGGATAAGTAGAGATCAAAGAAATGGGGGCATTGCGCAGCAGCCACGCATAAGATGTAAAGCCAACCAGCGAACCAAAACTGATAAGGTAAAGGAGCCCGAGAAAGGAGCGGGTGGAAACATCTGAAATCTGAAAATGCGTAAATTCGCCCATCAATCCGCTAACAATGAATAGTCCCAGGCTGCCAGCGAGCATTTCCATACCGGTTAATAAAAGAGTCGACTCGGGCAAATCAGCATTGCGACTGTAAATGGAACCCAGGGACCATAAAAAAGCAGCAAAAAGCGCTATGCCGCCACCGATAAGGCTAAATTCGCGCACGCCGCCAAACTCGGCCGGGCCAATGAGCAGCATAACCCCGCTGAACCCCACCAGCAAGCCCATCATTTGCCAAAAAGTTGGCCTGACACCACCGGGTCGCAGTGCCTCCACCAGCACCATAAACATGGGAATGGTAGCCACTATTAAGGCAGCCACACCGCTCGGAATGGTAGTCTCTGCCAATGAGATCAATCCATTTCCGCCGACGAGCAGCAAACCACCGATGATCGCAGCCGATTTCCACTGGCTGCGAGTTGGCGCCGGGTCCCCCACCATGCGCCGCCAGGTAAACAAGAGCGTACCAGAGATGAGAAACCGCACAGCAGCTTGCAAGAAAGGCGGAATAGTCTCCACTGCAAATCGAATACCAAGATAGGTAGAGCCCCAAACCAGGTAAACCGCCAAAAGAGCTGACCAGATTTTTGTTTTCATAGAATCCTTTTTTAGCAGAAATCACGTTACCTGTGCTGATTCCCAACCCAGTAAAGCCTTTTTGCGGACTGGACCCCAGCGGTAATTGCCAAAATCACCCATCTTACGGATAACACGGTGGCATGGAATGAGATAAGCAACTTGATTTTGACCAACTGCCGTACCTACAGCCCGTAAGGCACCCGGCTGTCCAATTTTCACAGCAATCTGTTCGTATGTGGTCAGCGAACCCTGCGGGATACTCATTAAAGCCTCCCACACTTTCAATTGAAAATTGGTTCCGGAAACAAACAGCTTGAGCGGAGCCGGGTTATGGTTCTGGAAAAAAATCGGTTCGACCAATGCCCCGGTGGCAGCAGAATCTTCCAAAAGATAGGCGTTCCGCCAATTCTCTCTCAAACTCATCAACGAAACATCATAACCTGTTTGCACAAATGAAAGATGGCAGATACCGCGCTCTGTCAACCCAATCAGAGCCTCACCGAATGGCGTGCGATGAAAGCCATAACGAATAGTCAAGCCGCTCCCATGAGTTTTGTATTCTCCCGGACTGACAGCCTCGGTACTGACGAACAAATCATGGAGACGCCCCGGGCTGGATAACCCGACAGAATAAGTTGCGATGAGTACAGAACTATGCTTCAGTTGTTCTTTGGCATTTTCTTTGGTTAAGAATTGCAGGAAGCGTTTGGGACTGATGCCAGCCCAGCGCGTAAATAAACGCTGAAAGTGGTATTCACTTAACCCAACGTTTTCAGCCACTTCCTTTAATTCCGGCTGGTGTTGAAAATTATTATCAAGGTAACGAATTGCCTGTTCAATGCGCTGGTAGTCTTCACAAAGCTGCTGAAAGTTGTTTTGGAGATTGTCCATATTCTGGTTCCTTTCCTGCCAATATTGTAAACAATCTCAGGGATGGCTGACACCCGATTCTTGCTAAACTTGCAGGATGATACCATGCGGATGTTCTCATTATAAACATTTGAATGGGTGCATTTCTGGTGAATTCGTGGTTGACGGTTTAAGACATGAAGTGTATAATGCTCTCTCGCCAATACCCCATGACGGGGTATTTGCTTGTTGTATTCCCGGCTTCCCCGTAGCGCGGCGGCAACCTGAACGATACGCGGCGACTGCGGTGAAGCGAAGACCAGGAGAAAGGATCTATGAAATACGTTATTTTAGAAAGCGGCGGCAAACAATATAAAGCTGTCGAAGGCGGCACAATCGAGGTTGATTTGCTGCATGTCCAACCGGGCGAGAGCATTGACTTGAACGAAGTGCTTCTGCTGGTAAACGGTGACGATATTACCGTTGGCGCGCCGATTGTGGCGGGTGCTTCAGTTAAAGCAACCGTCGTTGAGCACTTCAAAGGCGAGAAGACTTACAACTTCCACTACAAGCCCAAGAAGCGCATTCGCCAAAAGACCGGTCATCGCCAGAATTACACCCGCCTTGCCGTTGAGAAAATTGAATTAAAGTAAGAGAGGTATATTATGGCTCATAAAAAAGGTGGCGGTTCCAGCCGCAACGGTCGCGATAGCAACGCCCAGCGTTTGGGCGTGAAGAAATATGCTGGCGAGTTTGTGCTCTCGGGCAACATCCTCATCCGTCAGCGTGGAACGCACATCAAGCCTGGCATGAATGTGGGCGCTGGTACTGACGATACCCTGTTTGCTACAATTGATGGCGTGGTAGTTTTTGATGTTGTGCATGGCCGCAAGCGCGTGAACGTCCTCCCCCCTGAGGCGTTTGCCGAGGCTGAGCAGGCCTAAGGTCGATTGATATGAAACCAAAAATTCACCCAACTTATTATACCGATACGCAGGTAGTCTGTGCGTCCTGCGGTTCAAAATGGACGACTGGTTCTACCCGCAAGAGCATTCACGTTGAAGTTTGCTCAAAATGCCACCCGTTCTTCTCTGGCGAGCAGGCTCGCATCCTGGATGTTGAAGGTCAGGTAGACCGCTTCTACAAGAAGCTGCAGGTTCGCCAGGAATATGTCGAAACTCAGAAGGCCAAGGAAGAAGCCCGCAAAGCGCCTCCCAAGCCTATCACTGAACTTGAACTTGGCATTCGCGTCAGCGGCGCCCTTGAAAAAGCAGGGATCACTACCATTGCCCAACTGATGGCTAAACTGGGCGAAGGCGATGACGCTGCGCTGGCCATCGAAGGCTTTGGCCGCAAGGCTCTCATCGACAGCAAGAAAAAGATTCGCGCGCTGGGTTACGACCTTCCCGAAACCGCAGGCGAAGCCGCCTAAATTTTCTAGTTGGCAAAAAGCGTACCAACAAACTGAAATATCAGGTAAACTAAACAGGCAAATGCTTTGGCATTTGCCTGTTATTATTTTATTATTCTGGAGTGGATATGAAGCATACTCACGGGTCAG
Source organism: Anaerolineales bacterium (assembly GCA_038249405.1). Classification (GTDB taxonomy): domain Bacteria; phylum Chloroflexota; class Anaerolineae; order Anaerolineales; family Villigracilaceae; genus UBA5195. The sequence goes on along the minus strand of JBBRWF010000102.1, from coordinate 4,135 downwards.
TTGAAGTTGTTTGCGGGTCAATGTTCAGCGGAAAGACCGATGAGCTTATTCGCCGAATGCGGCGAGCCGTCATCGCGCGCCAAAAAGTACAGGTTTTCAAACCAGCGATTGATGTGCGCTACGCCGTTGAAAAAGTAACATCCCACGCCGGGGCGGACTTTGACGCCATTCCGGTTGAAAAAGCCAGTGCCATCTTTGACAGGCTGGATAAAGATACAACGGTTGTTGGAGTAGACGAAGCTCAATTTTTTGACGAAGGAATTATTGAGGTTACCAATACTCTGGCTGCGCGAGGCATTAGAGTATTGATCGCAGGGCTGGATCAGGATTTTCGTGGCGAACCCTTTGGCCCCATGCCAACGTTAATGGCAATGGCCGAGCATGTGGATAAAATTCAGGCAATCTGTATGGTATGCGGTGACCCGGCCTCACGAACACAGCGTCTGGTCAATGGCAAACCAGCACGTTATGATGACCCGGTTGTCATCGTTGGCGCTTCTGAATTATACGAAGCTCGCTGCCGTAAACATCACGATGTCCCGCGTTAATGGAACGCTGAACAATTGAAAACGATGCCGAATCAGATGCCAGCATAGGAGCAAATAATGCAAGATTATAAAGACATTTTGGCCGAAGTTTTGATTGATGAAAACACACTTCAACAACGCGTGCAAGAATTGGCTGAAGATATCAATCGCGACTATGCCGGTGAACAAATCCTGCTCATCTGCATCTTGCGCGGCGCATTGCCCTTTCTGGTGGATTTAATGCGCCACTTGAGTGTACAAAACGCAATCGACTGCATGGCGGTTTCTTCTTATGGGGAAGGTGCACGTGAATCAACTGGCAATGTGCGCATGACGCTGGATCTGAAAACCAATATCGAGGGCAGGCACGTCATTCTAGTGGAAGATATTGTAGATAGCGGCCATACCATTGCACATGTACTGGAAATGCTGCTCACTCGCAACCCAAAATCCCTGAAGGTGTGTGCCCTATTGGATAAAGAATCACGCCGAGAAGTGGTGGTCCCCATTGACTACCGGGGATTTTCCATCGCAAATAAATTTGTTTTTGGGTACGGGCTTGATTTGGATGAGTATTACCGCAATTTACGCTTCATAGGGGTCGTAGACTTGAATCGGTACAAAAGCGACAACTAATTAACCCCCTGTCAGAACGGAGAAACTCAAATGCAAGATTATCATGAATTTATTGATGAAGTACTCGTTGAAAAAGGTACCCTGGAAAACCGTGTCATAGAATTGGGAGAGCAAATCAGCCGCGATTACTCCGGGCAAGATTTGCTGGTGGTATGCTTACTGCGTGGTGGCATCACTTTCACCGCTGACCTGACTCGTCACATCACCATTTCACATGAATTGGATTGTATGTCGCTTTCATCCTACGGAGTCGGGCACTATGCTTCGAGCGGCAATGTGCGTGTCAACCTGGACTTGATGACCAATATCGAAGGCCGCCACGTCCTTCTCGTAGAAGATATTGTGGATAGCGGCCGCACTTTGGCACACGTCTTAATGATGCTGAAAACCCGCGATCCCCTGAGCGTGAAAGTCTGTGTATTGTTAGATAAAAAGATGCGCCGGGAAGTTCCGGTATTTGCCGATTATGTCGGTTTCGATGTTCCTGATAAATATATTTTTGGGTACGGCATCGATATCGATGAGCATTTTCGTCACCTGCCCTTCATTGCCACGGCCGATCTGAATAAGTACAAAAAACCAGAGGCCTAATAGCCATGCCTGAACAGGATGCTACCGAGACCAACGCTTATGCCGGGCGCTGGGTAGCACTTGTGCGAGGAAAAATCGTTGCGCAGGCCGAAACCCGTGAGCAAGCTTTTCAATTTGCGCGAATTTCGCGCCGCAAAGAAAAAGTGGAACTTCGTTTTATGCCAGAGATGCCTGTAAATTCTCCCCTGCTGGATGCCGTACGCACGCTGCTGCCTGAAGATGTACCCGTTTTTCTGGTAGTCGGTGCGGTGCGGGATGCTGTGCGAGGGCGCAGTAACCATGATCTGGACTTTGCCACGCCAAATGGACTCAAAATAGCAAAACTGGTTGCCGATGGCTTATCCGCGGCCTTTTTTCCACTGGATGAAGCCTTTGATACCGGGCGGGTCATCTTGCAAAACCCTGATAACAGCCGCGATATCCTTGATTTTGCCGGTTATCGCGGTCGGACTTTGGAATCTGACTTGCTGGGGCGTGATTTTACGATCAATGCCATCGCCATGAACATCCAAAGTGGAGAGATCATCGACCCGCTGGGGGGTGTTAAAGACATCCGCGAAAAACGCATCCGCACATGTAGTGCGGCGGCGATTCAAAATGATCCGGTACGTATTTTGCGCGCAGTACGGCAGGCAGCAGCCTTTGATTTTTCCATCGACCCTGAAACTCGAATCTTATTGAAGGCTGCCGTTACCTTGCTGTCCAATATTTCGGCGGAACGCCAGCGCGATGAATTGTTCAAAATTTTGGAAGGCCCCAAACCAGATGCTGCCATCCGCGCACTGGAACTTTTGGGCGTGTTTCCATATTTACTCCCTGAATTGAGCGCGCTAAAAAACGTGGAGCAGACTGCACCTCACGTACATGATGTCTGGACGCATACCCTTGGTGTGTTGCGCCACCTGGAAGGTATTCTGGCAGCCCTGGCACCGGAATATGATGAGGGGAAGGCCAATGCAGACTTGATGAATGGGCTGCTGGTCCTACGCCTGGGCCGCTACCGTCAGCAGATTGGCGCACACCTGGCAGCGAATTTGAATGTCGATCGCTCTGCGCGCGCGCTGTTATTTTTTGCAGCGTTGTATCACGATGTTAATAAACCGCAGACGATGACCGTCGAAGAAAGCGGCCGCATTCGCTTCCTGGGTCATGATGAACAGGGCTCGCTGACAGCCTGTAAACGCGGCATGGCGCTGCATCTAAGCAACGGTGAGCTGGATCGTTTGAAGATCATTATCAAGCATCACATGCGCGTACATGCCCACTCCAGCCGCAAAGCAGATGGACATGAGGTAAGCCGTAAAGCCATGTACCGGTTTTTTCGAGATACAAGTGAATCCGGGATTGATCTGATCTTGCTGGCGCTGGCTGATACCCGCGCTACCTATGACCACACGCTGACACAGGACCATTGGGCCAACACGCTGGAGGTTTGTAGATCACTATTGGAAGCCTGGTTTGAGAAACCCGAAGAAATTATCAGACCGCCGCAACTGCTCAATGGTGACGATTTAATCAACCAATTCAAAGTTAAACCCGGACCAGAAATTGGCAAAATGCTGGAGGCCATTCGTGAAACCCAGGCGGCAGGCAACCTGAAAGATCGGGATGCGGCATTGACTTTTGCACGCGGCTGGCTGGCAAAAAGCAGGGAAGGTTATAAGGTAAAATGATGAAAATTGTACAGATCAATGAAGTTTCTCTGGCTTACGAACGCCGCGGAACAGGCTTGCCCATGCTGCTTGTGCACGGCTTTCCGCTTGACCATACCACCTGGGATGCGCTGGCAGCCTGCCTGGATGAAGATTTTGACCTGATCCTGCCGGACCTGCGAGGATTCGGTCAATCGAATGCGCCAGCTAGCGCAACTACGGTTGAGCAAATGGCCGCAGACTTGGCGGGCTTGTTGGATGTATTGAATATTCAACAGGTATATATCGTTGGGCATTCGATGGGCGGCTATGTAACACTGGCTTTTGCCAAAGCTTATCCTGAACGAGTGCTTGGAATAGGTCTGATCGGCTCCCAGGCTGCTCCAGATAACGCCGAGCCAAAGGCTGGCCGTTATGCCACTGCCCGGCAGGTGGATGAGAACGGAGTCAGCGCAGTAGCTGGCATGGCAGATAAACTTTCCAACAACCCCCGGCTTGCGCCATTCTTCAAAGAAATTATATTACGCCAAAGGACAACCGGTCTGATAAGCGCACTTTTCGCCATGGCAGAACGGCCAGATGGCGCACAAGTCCTGAAATTTTATAAAAAACCGATTGTCCTGGTACATGGGCTGGCAGATGCTCTTATCCCTAATGAACGTTCTCGAGAAATCAAAACAATGCTTCCGCAAGCCATGCTGACGGAGCTGCCCGATGTAGGACACAGCC
>JBBRWF010000101.1:0-10894 GCA_038249405.1 Anaerolineales bacterium | reverse complement strand
CTTTGCAAGTCATTTTTACCACTGAGATATTATCCTACCCGTTCTACCGGGGCTATTTCGTTATGTACCCGGCAACAGTCCATGGCATAATTTGTAAAGCTGCTGTGACCACTTTTTTAGCTTTTCTGAACCGTGCCGAATTTTACATAATTCGGCCAATTATCGTGCAATATTCCGGCTGTTTGTAAAATCCTTTTTCATAATGTCTATAAAAGCTATCCTTCAAAAGATATGTAATATTCAAGATTGATAGACTGGGGTTCCAAACTAAATCCTAATTAACAGGTTTCTCACGTATGTTTTTTATAGGATAAATTGATGATAATTAAGGCTTAAATAGCATCGATCTTCCTTCTGCCTTATTACGGATAAACTTTACTTCTTGTTCTTTACCTGCAAAATACAACTTATCGACAGGTGCTTTTACAATTTCGGCAAATATATTTGGTTTCCCCCCAGGCATTGGTATGTCTTTTATTATGTCACCAAAAATAATCATCATTTCTGCCATATATAAATATTCATCAACATCGGTATTATCGTTACTAACGTTAGTATAAATTTGAATAAGCTTTATTATCTCATTTTTGAAACTCGATTGAGTTGCTTGAGTATGAACTAATGTTCCACCCATAAAAAGCCCTTTAAAAACTAAATCGAAAGCAAAACCCATAGCACCGCTATTTAGTTCGGGTACGAAATCTCTAGCGCCGACCTTCATAACCTTCACTCCTTTTAAAGAAAGGTCTATCTTAACTAATTGAGCGCGGAATTCATTTGGGTTTTGTTGAAGTGCTAAGTTGGCATGCTGAGCAGCTTCACTTTCTCTATGCAGGTCTTCTAAAAATATTGCTAGAAAACTGTGTGCTCTTGGAAATGGAGCACCAGCTTTATGTATAGCCAGCATTAATAGCGCAGCTACATCATTTCTCAGTTTATCATCTCGTTTATTTTCTTCGGCTTTATCCCACAAATCCCATGCTTGATTGAAACATTCCATAGCATCGCTAGAAATACCCTGGGATTTGTAACTTGATCCACCAGATTTGTCAGCTGCATTTGAATAAGATGATTCAGCACTTTGAGTAGTCGGATTTACGCTTCCGAAAACATCTTTGTTGTATTGTTCACGTTTTTGAGGATCTGATAATGTTTGGTATGCATCATTTATAACCTTAAAATCTTCTTCGGCTTGAGCCTTGTGTGTTGAAGTAGCGAATTTATCGGGGTGGAAAGCTTGAGATAAAAAGCGGAATCTATCTTTAATTTGATCTTGTGTGGCATTTATATCGATGCCAAGGATTTCATAAAAACTCTTATTGGTAAGCCTTTCGCTCTTTTGTTTCTTTTCATTTTCCGCCGATTTATTAGACGATGAATTGAATTTTTCTGAAGGTCTAGGTGATTTACATAAACGACATACGCTGAAATTTTCAGGGTTTAAAATGTCACAGTTCGGACATTTCCACTCGTTAGGAGTTTGACTAGATACTTGCGATTGCAAAACTGCTCTTCCTGATGCATCAGGAGAGTCTTGATTAATTATTGGCCTAGGAGTTTTGCACAATTCACACACGTTATATTTCGCTTGATTAATTACCTTGCATTTTGGACATTGCCATCGCTGATTCAATTGATTAGCCTCTTGTGCTTTGTCAATTATTGCTTTTGTTGAAGGAGTGTTTTGAATCGCCGATGGAATAGTGACATTAGGCAAGTGACGTTGCTGGTATCCAGATGTTGCTTTTTCCATTGTTTGCTGAATTAATTGAATTACATCCCTTGCCCAACGAGACCAGGCTGGGTCATTCTTTGTTTTGCAAACGGAATCTACAATATCGATTATGGAATTTCAACTCACAACAGGAAGTGTTACCGAGACAGCTTCATTCAGCGTAGCAGTATTGTAGTTATTTGCTTGAATATTGTATTTGGCTTTATTCCACCAAAGAATCCAATCACTGCCTCTTCGTTTGCATTCGGGCTCTACAATTGTTATTATTCCTCCCCAGTTTTGCTTGGATAGATAATCAGTATCTATATTGTACCAAAATTGGCCGAATTAGACAGTTAATAATACAATTTCCGGAGTTAAAAAAGGATAATTTCTACTGCGTAATCCTGCGAACTGGTTTGCGCACTTAGGACTACCTGGTCGATTGCCACTTTTTGCCCTATCATTTTCCACCTTTAAATTCCACCTGTGCGACCCCTATTTGGACATTCCATAATCGCAAGATCGTTAATTCGGGGTCATCCATATTCGTTTGAAGCGCGGCAATGGTCTGGTCGCCGTGAAGCCAGGCCAGGTGGTTATAGACGATCTTGCTGTCCTCTCCAAAAGCCGTGAGCAGTTTTCCATCGGATGTATCCCAAACGCGGATCACACCGCCGCCAGTGGCCAGGCGCTTCCCATCCGCTGACACGGACATGCTGAATACTGCCGTGCGCTGCGCCTGGATCAGGCCATCGCACTTGTTGGTGGCAACCGTCCAAAAACAAACCGTGCCATAGACGTGTCCTGAGACGATCCGTTTGCCATCCTGCATCCAGATCACATGCCAGGGATTGCTGACGCGCTGGTCAAACAAGCGCACGGCTTCGCCCGTGTCGACCTTCCAGCGCCGCAAGCTATAGGCCATGTCGCTGGTTGAAACCAACCGCGACCCATCCGGCGACCAGGCGGCTTCCATGACTGAGCTTGCGAAACCCGTCTGCTGCGAGAGCAGTTTGCCCGATGTCGCATCCATGACCATCACACCGTGGCTATCGGTGCCCAAAGCCAGTGTGCTTCCGTCTGGTTTCCAGGCAATATCCAGGATGCGCTCATTGACCATGTCACCCGCAAAATTGGTTTCCAGAATTATTTTCCAGGTGTTTGTATCCCAAATCCTTAAGACAGCCTCGCCGCCCGCGTTTTCAGTTGGATTTGGAAGAGCCACTCCCACCCCGGCAGCTAACTTCTTCCCATCTGGTGACCAGGCCACATCATATTGGCTGATCCCAGCTTCGAGGCTTTTTAACAGGATAAAACTTTTTAAGTCATACAGTTCCAGTCCTTTGGATGTGGCAATCGCGATGGAGTTGCCGTCCGGGCTGATATCGAAGGTCCAGATGACGCCTGGCAGGGTTGCGACCACTTTGGGCGCAGCGGCCGGAATTGGGATGGGTGTGGCGGTGGCTTCCACTGCTGGTGTGAACACCGGCTGCGGGTCCATAGGCTGGCAGGCGGCCAGCATGATGACGCTGGTCAACAAAAAGGTGAAAACCATAAATTTCAACCTATTTCTTATCTGCATGGGGTTTTTCGCTCGGTTTTTCATTTTGTGATTATTACCTCCACCTTTTGCCATGTCTGCCCGCCATCGCTGGTTTTATACAAATCCGTGCTGAAAGCGTCCGGGTTGTGGTTGTTCACCAGTGCGAAACCGGTCTGAGGGGAGAGGAACTGCATCGCTGCCAGCCGGCCCATGAACGAGAAATTCATCCCGGCCGGGTTCCATGTCAGGCCGGCGTCCATCGTCTGGTAAGCGGATTCTGTATTCCAGACCAGAATATTTTCCGTTGAAAACATCTGCACATTCAAATTAGTATCGCTGGTGGGGAGGCGGGATGGTTTCCAGGTTTCCCCGCCGTCGTGGGTGGTAACAAGCAAGGTAATATCCTCAAAAGTGTCTTTAATGCTGCCGGGGAGGCTGTAAGAGGCAAGGATATATCCATCTTGCGGGCTTGTGAAAATTGGCCGGCCGTATGTGACCATGCTGGTTTTGTCACCATCCGGGACGCGGATCTTTTTACTCGTCCACGATCTGCCGCCATTGTGGCTGACCAGCAGGTGGATCGCATTTTCTGAAATGATCGCATTCCCTCCCATCCAGATCGTCTCCGGGGAGATAAACGAAAACCCGCCGCTGGATTGTAGCCTCACCTGTTCAGGCCGGAGTGTGCTTTCCTGCCCGTGCAGCGCAGTCATGTCCATATTTTGCCAGATCTTGCCGCCGTCGAATGTTTGGAACAGGTCGACTATGCAGCTGCCCGCGCCGCAGTCTGGATTGACGACCGCCCACACCAGGTTCGCACTGCCGAACTGCAGGAAGGCATTCCGGAATGGAGTCGGCAGCTTGGTCCACGTTGTGCCGCCATCCGTGCTGCGGTACAGGTTTTTCGGGAGACCCTGGAGATTGCTGACGACAAATGCGGTCAATGCATCGAGCGCATACAAGTCCAAGGCAGTTTTGTCGGCGAAGACCGATTGCTGCCAGCTTTGTCCGCCATTTGCCGTGTGAAGAACGCTCTCCCGGTCTGAACTCAATGCCCAGCCATTCTGCTCATCCATCATTTTTAGATTAAAAAATAACGGCGGCACAACGGTCCTGGCCGGTGGCTGGAAATCTACTAGAACGGAGGCAAAGGCAAGCACAGCATAAACACGGCCAGTTGAATAAACATCGCGCACCTCTATGCGGATGGGCCCTGCTGTCACCCAGGAAAGGTCCACCGGCAGGCTGAAATCACCTGTTTCTGAGTTTTGGATCACGCTTTCGCCGCTGGCAACTTCAGAACCATTGGAATCGATCACGCCGTAAAGAAGTTTGCCGTTAACGGGTGGGGTGGTCAGCTTGCCCTTGATGACGATCGAATCTGAACTGATAACGGCCGGCAGGGGTGGAACAATTTCGATGGAACGTGTTTTGCCATCCAAGCTTCGGGTGGATTGGTTGATCACAACCAGCTTCTGCCCGGATAGCTGGTAAGCCAGACGGTAAAAGCGGGAACAGCACGGGTCATTGGCGACCGGAGATGGTGCCATTGTATCGACCAGGATCTGACCTTTTTCGATGTGCAAAGCTTCCACCTGGGTACCATCGCCCAGAGGTTCGCCGGCCACTTCAACTGGCTGGTTATTTTTGTTGAGCAGCACCACCAGGTCAATGTTATCGGAACCGCCGTATTTTTCATCGATAAGGGCGGCCAGGTCATCCTGACCATCGGAATCCAGCTCTCCGCTGGCATGGAGATCAAGCAGGCGGATTGTCTTGCCTTCCGGCTGAGCCTCGCCATTTTCAAGAGTGGCAGCACCAGTGATGAGTGATAGATACGTAAAGTTCTTGAGCCGGTTAAAATCGATATTCGCTCTTACATCAGTCGCTGCAGGCATAATGGTCGGGTTGGAGGTGGGCGCTGCGCTGGCTGAGGCGATTATTGCCGTACTGGTTGGCGTTTGAAATGAGGCATGGGATGGAGAACAGGCCGGTAAAAGTAGCGCCAGTGATAATAGGCTGACAAATAGTTTAGCCATATACTTCCTCATTGCGCCGTTTGCACCGAAACCAAATACCAGACCCCGTCTCTGAGCGCGTAGAACAGTGCGCCAGTGGGATAATTCTGAATGGAGTAACGCGCCGGGTCGCAGCATAAATCGCCGTGAATAATATCGTCATAGCGGACTGCAAGCGCCTGCCCGGCGTAAACTGCCCCGAAGGATTTTCCCTGGCGCATCAGGAAAAACGGTTGATCGTTAACCAGGTGCCAATCAAAGATTTCATCATAACCGAGCGGCAGGTTTTGTACTTTGCCATCCTGAAACAAGACGCCAGCCACTTCCATGAACCAGTGGTTTTGCCAGCTCCATAACCCGCGCACGGGGCTGCCCGCTGGACCCATTTGCGGGATGGCGATGGTTTGAAACTTACTCCCATTCCTGCTGATATCCACCTGTGCCGGAGCGCCCACTGGAAAGAGTTTTTCCTTGGAGTAATCAAACGCCATCAGGTCATTGCCCACCCATGCGGTATTAAAACCTTCATACCAGTAGGCCAATGCCCGCACACCATCCGCGCGCACCTCGCTGGGGGCCGTGCTGTTAAAAGCGTCCTGCACCCATAGAATAAAATCGTTGCCCGCTGTGTTGACAGAGACTGTGCTGAAATGGGTGAAACCCGTAAGGATTGTGTCCTTGCCCTTCAGAAGGTCGAAAGTCTGCATGCTGGTTGGGCGAGCAACCAGGCGATAACCAAAGGGTGCCAGGGCGCGGTTGGCAGCCTCCAGCCGGTTCTGGGTTGCGCGGTTTTGGATGGCGCTCCTGTCCACACTCAGGCTCATCAAAGGCAGCTGAAACCCGTCAATCTGCTGGTATGGACCACAGGCCGCATTGACGATCGCGTATTCGCTGATCACCAGTCCGCTTACCTGCTGTGTGCTGACCGGTGGGACTTTGGGCGTCTCTTTACAGGCGGGTGAATCATAATAACCTGTGGATGGGACCAGCGTTGCAAATTGGATAAAGCGCAGGCTGCTGAGCAGCCCGCCGAAATGGGCGGCGTCGGCGCGCAGCACCAGCAGCTGGTCGCTGGCTTCAGGGCGGGTATCGCGGGCAAACAGCAGCGCCTGATCACCCTCCAGGCCAGAAGGCGAGACTGCGCAGCCATAACCGAACCAGGTCTGGCGTTCGACATCCCAACCCTGCCAGTCACTGATCAATGGGGATGACCCGTACCTGACGTTCAGGCTGGCGTCATTGGCTTCGATCACGCACAAATTTATCACCCGGTCGAACAAGGATGCTGTGTACGTCCGAGTCGAAATCTCAAAAAATCCATCCGGCCCACTGGCGCGCGCGGTCTTTTGCGCAGTCGCCTCTATCTTCCAGTTTTCAGGGTAGCGCAAGGTCACGTTCAGGACCGGGTTAGTGTAAATCTTCCATGTTGCGGGGATGGCTGTAGGCGGAACCGGTGGGGTGATCGTGGCCGCGCAGGCTTCGGTGGCTTGCGCGTCGGGGGTTATGGTGGGTATTTCCAGGGTGGCTGCAGCCGTTGAGATCTGGGTGGATGCGGGTTTGGGTTTTGTTTCAAGCGTGGCGGTTGGCTGGAATCCCGCAGACTGGCAGGCGTTAAGCACTGCCAGGAATAAAAGTGAAACAACAAGAGGCGCGATCAGCGTTTTGCTCATTCGTTCTTCTCTATTGTAGAAGACGTTCGCCAACGAGTGCTTGTTCCAACATCCCCGGCCTGGCTGGAAACTTTTTGGATATAAGCCAGCAAACCTGTGGGCCTGATCGCAAAGCGTCGGATGACTGCCATGAACAGCCAGGCACACCCCAAAAACAGGCCGTATCCAATCCACACCCCCAGACCGTTGAAGAGCACATCGTTGGCATCCACGGTGCGATAAGTTCCACCCAGCGCCAGGTCGAGCACAAACTGGGTTGTTTCAATCGCCAAACCAACCGCAGGCGCCAGCCAAAGAAAATCCCTGGTTTTGAGCCGGGCAACAAAGCTGATTCCGAACCCAAAGGGGATGGTCATCAGAATATTTTCGTAAATGCCGCTTGCGCAAGCGCGTGGCAGATCCCAGCAGTTGCCAAAATACAGCGGCACCAGGTTCAGCCCGCTGTATTTGAACATGACATCGATTTGAGCCCAAATTGATCTATACCGGAAGAAGTCATCCAGCCCATAAGGGATTGGGAACACCGTCACGCTGACGAGCACCAAAAGATAGACCCAGAAGATGGAGAAAAAGAAAAGGTAAGCGCCGCCGCGTCGCCGAAAAATAACCAGGATGACGGCCAAAGCCAAGAAGCCGGTCAACCAGGCGAATTCATTAAATTCAAGTAACATAGAAGGTCACCACACGAGTTTTTAATCTTATGTCCAGCAACCCATCCGTTAGGATGTGATGTCATTGAGCAGCCTTACGCTTTGTCACAACGAGATCATGGATATTTATGTCATGGTTTGTCAGTGACTAAAACTTCGATGAGCCTTACTTGGTCGCCAGTACCATTTTGGCGTAAGTTCTATACCGTTCAATTCCCCATCGATCAGGTTTTTGAAACCATTGTAGATACCAAAGACATCGCATTGGTTCCGGTAAGCTTCAAGGGTTACTGCATGGATAACACTATTAATCCCAGGAGCAGAACCACCACCTGTCAAAACACCTATTTTATATCGTTTAATCCTGTTCATGTTTTCCATCGAATTTCACTTTGCACTTTTACCGTTCTTTTTCAAAGGCGCTGATCATGTCCAGCCGATCCTGGTGTCGTCCGCCCTCATATTCTGAAGCCAGCCAAAGATCGACAATCATCTTGGCGAGCTCGATTCCCACTACTCGCGCCCCGAAGGCAAGAATATTGGTGTTATTATGCTGGCGCGAGAGTTGCGCAGAATATGGCTCGCTGCAAACCACTGCCCGGATGCCGTGGATTTTGTTGGCGGCAATTGACATGCCAACCCCAGTACCGCAGATCAAGATACCTCGGTCATACGCTCCCACAGTCACTGCATCGCATACAGCTTTGGCATGGGTAGGGTAAGAAGTACGGTTTTCATCGTAGCAGCCGAAATCTTGAACCTCAAATCCTTTTTCTAAAAGATATTTGTCTATTTCCATTTTAAATGGATATCCGATATGGTCGCTGCCTAGAGCTATTTTCAACATAAGGTTCCCTTTCCGTGTTTTCGGAAAATCATAATTTATCTGTCAGGCGATTAATCTTTGGCTTCCCTGCCAGGTTTGAGCGGGCTGCAAGGTTACCGGGTCTTCAATGATGGCGGCTTCAACACACAACATTTCTCGATATGCCTGTGGCTCCAGGTCTGTCAATGCTACAGTGCCTTCAATCCAAGGATTCCAAATAACTACATCCTTGAAACCCTGCATTTCGATCCCGAGCAAGCGTTCATGAGTACAAAGACTCAGCGGTTGGGCGGCATTCATGTAAAAGCGATCAATTTCACTCATAAGCCGCAGCTCCTTTTCCGTCTGGACGAGCCGCGACTGGCGGTTGGATGACTCATAATAACTTATCTCTTGCAGGCCTTCGATGGTTACCTGCTGGATATCATCGACTCGCAAATAGGTGTGCAGGGCGCCGGTGAATGTAAAGGGTTGGTCATCGGTATTGGTAATCGCTAAAGCGGTTTCGAGCATGCAGTTCCCGATTGTAACGCGCAGTTCGGCTGTAAAGGCATAGTTCCAGATCTGACGGGTAGCAGGATTTTCTTTTAATTGAAAAATGGCTGAAATCTTCTCGCCCTGATTTTTGTTCTCCACGCATTTCCAGTCCATTCTGCGGGCAAAGCCGTGCTTGATCAAAGGTCCTTCTGAACAAAACTGGGGGAAAATAACAGGAATACCGCCGCGGATGGACGCATTCGTTCCAAAGTCTGTCCTAGGGCTCATAAATAACTGTTCGCGGCCACTGGCGGGGATCCAGGATGTCACCTGTGCGCCATGGTAATGGATATCCGCCTGATCCCCACCGCTGGAGGTTAACTTGATTTTGGGCATGGTCTGATCAATAAATTGGTTTTGGTTTGTCAACATAGGGTCCTACTTTGGCTTTTGCAAATTCAAATATAAACCAGCCGAGATGTTTTGACTCTTCGGTTAGGCCAATGAAGTTGATGTGATAGATTGATGAGTTGATGAAATCAGGTTGTTATGAACGCAGCTGGACCAAAATTGCCCTTGCTAAATCTTCATCTACAAACAGCTCTGTGATCAAATGAGCCTTGAGAAGACTGGTTATGGCCTTTGCTTTTTCAGAACCGTTCGCGACCGCCATCACGTGTTTTGTTTTGCGGATCTGATCAACGTTGATACCAATAACCTGTTCATAAATTGGATTATTAATGAAGTTGCCTTCGGCGTCAAAGTAGCGGATACAAATATCGCCCACTCCGCCAGCTTCGATAAATACGTTTATATTTTCCTGGCCGATGTATATGACTTCGCCGGTGACTGGGGGTAATGTGCCAACACCGATACAGATGTGGGTTAGCCGATCCCAATATTCAACCACTGGTTGAATATTGGGATCGGCTACCAGCATATCACGCAGAACATCAGAGTTAACCAGCAAAGGGGCAAGCAGGAAATGCGGCGTCCCTTCAAAAGTTCCAGCAATCTTCAAAACATGCAAGTTGACCTGTGAGTAGGTGCCCACCAGTCCGCTTGAGCTTTCCCCAATGACAGGGACAACATCGATTTTTCGCGGTTTGGTTGGGACTAAAAGATCCGCGACTTCTGCCATGGTTCGACCAAAACCAATCCCAAGACAATCACCATCCTGCAGGGTGTGTTCAAGATGACGGGCAAGTGCGCCTGCGATCGAGCGCCGGGTCAGAGCGTCGGAATTATGCGAACTGGGAACCACAACGACGCGGTGCAAGTTGGCTTTTGTTTTTAATAACAGGGCGAGATCTTCACAGTTATCCTGGGGATCACTGATCTCAATCTTGACTATTTGTAAATCGCGCGCTTTTTTTAAATAAAGGGCAATGAGGGACCTTGACATGCCAAGAGTGTCGGCAATTTGCTGTTGTGACAGGTTTTGTTCATAATACATGTGGGCAACCTGCACTAAGGTCGCTGTCAAGTTTGGATTGTCGCGATCGTTCATATTCTATCGCTGCCTTTATCTGGTTTTAGAACGAAAGAAATCCCTGGCGGTAGAAAACCTCGGCCGCCGCACCGTAGAGTGATGAGTTTTCGAAGGATTCCTTGAGTACCACAAGATCACGAATCGCTTCTTCAGTCATCAAGAAATCACGGATGCGCTTATCAATCCTTGAAATAAAATCAGAAGATGCATTGGTGACACCTCCCCCAATTATAACCATCTCCAGGTCGAGAATGTTAACCAGACCACCGAGATTGATCGAAATGAGGCGAATGACTTCTTCAATCAGTTGGTGGGCGGCTGTGTCGCCAGCGCTTTCAGCCTCAAAGACATCCCGGGTAGTAATGGAGCGGTTTCCTGCAATTGCTTTCAGGTAAGGACTGTCGCCCGATTCTGCGGCTTTTTGACCGGCCCGCGCGATACCGGGTCCTGCAACAAAGGTTTCAAAACAGCCTTTTCTCCCACAGCCACAAGGGAAGCCGT
>JBBRWF010000100.1:0-10973 GCA_038249405.1 Anaerolineales bacterium | reverse complement strand
GAGGTGAAACCAGCACCCATTCGCGGGTGAGGGGATTAAAACGACGATGGGGAGTTTCAATCATGGCAAATGTCCTGTAAAAAAGATGATGAAAGTAAGGAGTCCGAAAAAATAGAAAATGGTGCTTGACAAACTATATTATACCTTGTAAGATAATGTTACCGGTAACGTGACCGGTCACATTATACTCATGAAATATAGTAGGATCAATATGGCCGTCTCCCGCCCCACCATTCGTGACGTTGCACGCGAAGCTGGTGTTTCTCACCAGACTGTTTCGCGGGTAATTAACGAAAGCGCAGAGGTCTTACCAGAAACTCGCGCCCGCGTGGAAGCCGCCATCCAGGTATTGGGCTTTCAGCCCAATGCAATTGCTCGCTCAATGGCAAAGGGCCGCACCAACACACTGGCTTGCATTGCCCCCAATCTTACAGACTACACGCTTTCCAGCATCATCGAAGGTGCTGAAATTGAAGCCCGCCAACACGGCTACTTCTTGCTTTCTTCATCTGCCAACAACCCGCAGGCCTTCAAGGCTTTAGTGGACGAATTGGTTGGGCACAGACGAGTGGACGGACTAATCATCATCAACCCTTACATTGACGACCGCTATACATCAGTACCGGAAAACTTCCCGGTGGTATTTGTAGGCGCCTGCTCGCGGGATAAATCAATTTGCTCGGTCTCGCTGGATGACGAAAAAGCCGCATACGATGCAGCCAAACACCTGATCACAACCGGTCGCCGGCATCTAGCCATGATTACCGGGCCTATGGAAGAAGATTGCTCGCGCGACCGTTCGGATGGTTATATGCGTGCATTGCGTGAAGCTGGTCTATCCATCGATCTCTCACTGATTATTGAAGGCGATTGGTCAGCCACATCCGGTCAGGATGCCCTGCTTTCATTGGCAGAACAGGGCCGATTGCCCGATGCCATTTTTGCCCAAAATGACCGCATGGCACTCGGTATATTACATACAGCCCGCGACATGGGTCTGACAGTTCCTGATCAGCTGGCAGTGATCGGCGTTGATGATATGCCGCTCTCTTCCTACTTCGACCCGCCTCTTACCACCATGCACCAGAATATGCCGCTCATAGGCTGTGAAGCCACGCGCATGCTGGTGCGCGCCATCCACAAAACCATCGATAGCTGCACTCAGTTGAAATTATCGGCGCAATTAATTTCGCGCCAGTCCACCCTGCATCAAGGAGGTGAGTAATCCCCTTAATAGCCACAAGAACAACCAATCTCGGCAGTTTACGTTCTGCAAAATCAGTGATTCACCCAATTTCTGGAGGAAAAGATGAAACACAGTATGTTATGGAAAGTTGTAAGTCTGTTCGTGATGGTCAGCTTTGTCCTGGCCGCCTGCGGCACCCCCGCAGCTCCCGCCACCGAAGCCCCCGCTGCGCAGCCCGCTGCCACCGAGGCTCCTGCTGTAGTCGCTACGGAAGCCCCTGCCGCCGCACCCGTCGCCGCTGATGTGCCCCTGCGCTGGCGTACCCGCCCGGACAACAAGGAAGAAATCGCTGTCTATACTGAAATTAGCAAAGAACTCGATACCAAGCTCGAAGGCATCGCCCTGGCTTACGAACCCGGTGGCACCGAAGGCGCCAACTACCAGGATCAGCTCAAGACCGAAGTTGCCGCTGGCACCGCCCCCGATGTCTTCTGGATCCCAGGCACCGATGTGGCCGATTTCGCCACCCGTGGCCTGATCCTGAACATCGCCCCTCTGGCCGCCAAGACCGATGGCTTCGACACCGCTGCCTTCTATGCTGGCCCAATGTATCACCTCACTTTCAACCCCGAAGGCAGCAAGACCGGCGCTGACTCTGGCGCAATGTGGGGCCTTCCCCGCGATGTTTCGACCTTCGCCCTGTACCTGAACATGGACCTGATCAACGAAGCCGGCGCTCCCGATCCTCGTGAACTGGTCAAGCAGGGCAAATGGGACTGGAACGCCTTCCTGGATGTTGCCCAGAAGACCCGCGCCCTCGGCACTGATATCTATGGTTACGGCGCCAGCGCTTGGTGGGGTCCTTACGGCACCTGGCTGAACGCTGCCGGTGGTGGTTTCTATAACGCCGACCGCACCGCCTGCGCTTTGAACACCCCCGAATCCCTCAAGGGTCTGGAATTCCAGCGCTCCCTGTACCAGCAGTATGATGTTGCCACTCCTTACGGCGAAGATCCCGAGCCTCCTTTCCGCGCCGGAAAAGTCGCCATGTTCCAGAACGGACGCTGGGCTACCCCTGGCGTGCGCACCGTCCCCTTCAACTGGGATGTGGTTGAACTCCCCGCTGGTCCAAATGGCACCCCCGGCAACTGGCTCTTCTGGGGCGCATATGTGATCAACGCTAAGACCGCTCATCCTGAAGAAGCCTGGAAACTCGTACAGGCTCTGACCACCGCTGAAACCCAGGGCAAGGTTGCCGCGCTCGGCGCGAACATCCCCAGCCGTGTGAGCAAGGAAGCCCTCGATGCCTTCCTGACCTTCACCCCGCCCGCCAACAACCAGGCCTTCCTCAATGGTATCGCAGAAGCTGCCAAGCCGACCGCTGAAGGTCCGCTGTGGGCTGGCTCCTGGCCCGAATATGACAAAATCATGGGCCCGGCCATCCAGGCAGTGCTGACCGGCGGCAAGACCGTGGATGAATTTAGCGCCACCATCTGCGACGAAGCCAACAAGGTTTTCAAAAAGTAATTCCGTAAGTACTCCACACGGGCAGGCAAAACACCGCCTGCCCGTGTGTGCATAGCTCCTCAAGAAAATAAGTGTGAAATCTGGAGAACCATGCTATGACCGAGATGACAGACCGTTCAAGCTCAAAAACAGCTCGTCAAAACGAACTTATACTTTCAATTATCACCGGGTGGCGCGGCCTGTTCTGTCTGCTGGCTGTGGTCGGCGCATTGGCGCCCTGGGTGGGTCTGCTGCCCAACCTGAAGATGTGGCAGGGCATTTTGCTCTCGGTTGTTCTCGGCGTGTCGGCAATTTTCAGCGCAATTGCGGTTTTCGATATCCGCAGCCGCAACCATCGCGGCAGAACCATCTCATTGTTCATTGACTACCTGGGCCTGGTAGCTTCCTTGATGGCCTTACTCCAAATCAGCGGAGTATTTATCGGCATCGATGCTCTTGCTCAAAATTTCGGAAGAGGCATTCCCTTTCTCGGCCTGGCCTTTGCTGGTTACCTGGTTTCTGCCGCAGGGGATTATTTCCAGAATAAGTCGGGGATCGAAAAACTACTGCGCCAGATCGGTAACTGGATGGCAATTGCCGGTGGGCTGTTCTTCCTTTTTGCCATTGATATTCTGCACGGCGCATTGGCTTTTGTCACCGGGCTGGCTTCCGCTGCTGGCATCGCCAGTGTTCTGGGTGTGATCATATTTGGTCTGGCAATTTGGGGCATGTGGCGCGCGCCATCTGCCCTGGCGCTTAATGCCAAAACATCTCACGAACAAATGCTCAACGGCTGGTTATTTCTTTCGCCCAACCTGCTCGGTTTCATGATCTTCTTTGCCGGACCGCTGCTGCTTTCGTTCTACTTCTCATTTACCGACTCAGACGCTTTTAACACGCCCAAATGGATTGGTCTTGATAATTACGCCAAAATCCTTAATGTGACCATAAAACCACTTGCAGACCCAACGCAGTTGGCCAAAGATGTGCTGGATATCAAAACGTATGACGAAGTGGGCCGCCTGGTATTTGGCGGTAAGGGGATTGTTTTTGGCGCAGAAGATAAATTATTTTGGCTGGCGCTGAAAAACACACTTGTTTATGCCTTGTTTGCGGTGCCTTTAAGCGTCATCCCTGCCCTGGTGCTGGCAAACGTGCTCAATAGCAAACTGCCTGGCATGAAGTTCTTCCGGGCAGTCTATTTCATCCCAAGTATCGCCGCCATCGTCGGTATTTCGCTCGTTTGGCAATGGCTGTATAACGCAACAATTGGTTATATCAACTATTTCATTACGCTTGGCATACAGTTCTGGAATACATTGTTCAATGCCGGGGTGGTTGATCCAAAAATCAACTGGGTTTCTGACGAAAAAACCGCCCTGTTGGCGATTATCATCATCGCCGCCTGGCAAACGATGGGTTTCAATACTGTATTGTTCCTGGCAGGCCTGGTCAATATCCCCGGTGAACTCTACGAAGCTGCCACGGTGGATGGCGCTGGCGCCTGGGACAAATTCTGGCGCATCACGCTGCCGCTGCTGGCCCCAACCACATTTTATGTGGTTTCGACCACTATGATTCAGGCCATGCAGGTCTTTGAACAGGTTTTCATCTTGATGAACCCGCCCGAAGGCCCCAACAACTCCACCGTTACGCTGGTTCTGTATCTGTACCGCAGCGGTTTCCAGAACTTCAAACAGGGTTACGCATCTGCGCTGGCCTGGGTTCTGTTCATCGTTATCTTTGGGCTGACACTTATCCAATTCCAGAATCAGCGCAAAAGCAGCCTTTACGAATAGCCGGAGGCCCGCCATGAATATTAAATCCTATCGTCTCATGCGATTTTTGAGCAATCTGAGCGTGTATGTTGTCCTTACGTTCTTCGCGCTCATTATGATTTTCCCGTTCATCTACATGATTACCACATCCTTGAAGCTCCCGGCAGATACCTTCCGCTACCCACCGCGCTTGCTGCCACGCGACCCGGCTTCCATCACTATTGCAGGCTTCGATAAGCCGCTGCCGCTTTACTATGTCGATGTCGACGGGAAGCAAGTAGCGTATGCTCTGGCCAAAAGTAACATTCGGGTGGGTAAGTATGCGGACCCGAACAACCCGTCCGTGACGATTGAACGCACCCTTACTGAGGTTAAGCCCACGGGCGGTGAAGCGGCTCAAAAGACAGTCACCGTGAACGGCAAGGAAGAAAAGCTCTTCGATGTGGAGGTCAACGGAAAAATCACAGCAATGATTTTGACCTCACAGACAACCGTTGGCGAATTCATAGACCCTAAAAATCTTTCCAACAAGGTTTACCAGAACGTGCGCTTGAGCGTACCACTGGAGAGCGTCAATCCGCACCCAGAAAACTACACCAACGTCATAGAACTGAATAACATGGCCAGAGCCCTGAGCAACACCGCGCTGGTTACCATTCTGGTCGTTTTGGGTACGCTAACAACTTCGGTGATTGGCGGCTATTCCTTTGCCCGCCTTAAATTCCCAGGGCGCGACACAGTCTTCGTGTTCTATCTAGGCACCATCATGATCCCGTTCGTCATGTTGATTGTACCGCTCTACCAGTTGATGGTACTCATCGGTTGGACTGACCGGCTGGCAGCGCTGATCGTTCCGTGGATTTTTTCGGCGTACGGCACCTTCCTGATGCGCCAGCATTTTATCACCTTCCCAAAGGAGATCGAAGAAGCCGCGCTGATCGATGGGGCCTCACGGATGCAAATCCTGACCAAGATCATCGTTCCAGCCAGTATCCCAGCCCTGGCGACTCAGGCAACCTTCACATTCCTATATGCGTGGAACTCCTTCCTCTGGCCGTTGGTTATTATTAACGTCGGAAATGAAAAGAACCATGTATTGACCCTGGCCTTGAATGTGCTGCGCGGGCGCGCATCGGACAGCCCCAATCTGATTTTGGCCGGGGCCGCCATCGCAATCCTGCCGCCTCTCATCGTTTTCATTCTCGGACAGCGCTTCTTCGTCGAGAGTGTCACCAGCAGCGGTGTAAAAGGCTAAAATTCAACAAAATAGGGAACTTAAACCGTCAGCCGAGAAACAGCAGCTGGCGGTTTCAAGAAGATGACTTATCCCAGGCTAACAAAATAATGAGTATGGAATTTAAACCCGATCTCGAAAAAACCATGCAGCGCATGGATGCCTTCTGGGAGCACTCTGTTCTGGAACGTCCCGTTATTCAGTTTACGCTGGAAAAAACCGCCCGCGAACAGCTCCCTTTGCCGGAATCGCATCACGTGACTCCTGCAGAACGGTGGCTGGATGTAGAATACCAGACCGAACTGACGCACGCGCAGCTCTTTAATCGAATTTTCATGGGCAACAGCCTGCCTGTAGCTTTTCCCAACCTTGGCCCGGAAATATTGGCTGCCTTCTACGGCGCGCCGCTCCACTTTGGCGATTATGGCACAAGTTGGAGCGAGCCCATTTTGTCAGATTGGGCCGCAGCCAGACAATTAAGTTTAAACTGGGTGCATCCATATTTCGCGAAGTTGGTAGAATTGACTGACGCCATGCTTGCGCGCGGTCAGAACAAATTTATCGTCGGTCTGCCAGATTTTCATCCCGGCGGCGACCTGGTCGCTGCCTTACGCAATCCGCAAGATTTTGCTGTTGACTTGATTGAAAGTCCCGAGCAGGTCAAAACGCTCCTAAAGCAGCTTCAACCTGATTATTTCCAGATCTACAATTTTAGGTACCAGAAATACCACGCGGTAGGTCAGCCCATCACAAGTTGGCTTGAACTTGCAAGCTATTCCAAATATTACATTCCATCAAATGATTTTTCAGCAATGGTCAGCCCCAAAATGTACCGGCAGTTTTTCCTGCCCGGAATTATCGAAGAGTGTCGATTCCTTGAGCGTTCCATTTACCATCTTGATGGTCCAGGTGCACTTCGGCACCTGGACACAATTCTCGCCATCCCCGAATTGGACGCGGTTCAATGGGTACCCGGCGCGGGGCGCGAAGGTTATTCAAAATGGGTTGATGTCTATCAAAAAATCCAGGCCGCCGGGAAAAGCCTGATTGTCTATTGCGAAATCAGCGACCTGGAATTGGTCATGCAAACACTCCAGCCACGCGGGCTGGCTCTCGCAATCAACGGCGTCTCCGATCTCGAAACGGGAGCAGCCATCCTGTCCGGGTTTGAAACCTGGACAAGAGAAGAATCTCGCACATTGTCGTAAGAAATCATAAGACAGGTTTATTCAAAAATAATCATGTACTTCGTAAGATTCTATATTAGCAATCATATTTTTCATCAGGAGAAACTATTATGAAAAAAGTCAACGGCCGCTATGAAGTTTACGGCAACGCCATCACCGAAGGCCAAACCCGCGCCGCGGATCAGTGGAAAGAAAAACTCGCTAAACAATTCAATTATGACCCCAACGAAAAATACAACCTGAGTGTCAAAGACCATCCATATGACAGCGGTATTTTTGGGTTAAAAGACATTGTCCGGGATGGAACTGGCACGCCGCTTAATAAAGAAAATGGCGTAGTCGTCAGCACCATCCGTATGGGCTTTGGACATTATCGCATCGCCATGGCAGGTGTTTCGGCTGCAAAGGCCATGGGGTTTCAGCCCTATTGGCTAGACCTGCTCTCAGTGCCCGGTATCACCACAGATGTGATTAACTGGTGCAACAGCAACTACAGCAAATATTCGCGTATCTCTCAGCGCTATCCGTGGTTCGACAAATATGTCTGGGAGTCACTGACAACCGGTGAACCTTCTCTGCCGGGTCTGAACACACTCTTCAATAATTGGATTGTGACCTGGCCCTGGCGCTTTTTAAAGACCGAAGTCAAAGACTACAAAATGAGTGAGCTTTTCAAGAATTTATACAGCGCGCTGCCATCCGATATGCCCATCCTGACCTCCCACATGTGGAACTGCATGGGCGCAGTCGCGGGCGGAATGACCAATGTAGTCGACATGATGTTCGACAACTGGCCCATGGCCTTCCAGCTTACTGAAGGTGCCAGGCACGCTGTCCAGTCACCGGCTGGCTACTACGGCTTCCGCGTAATGCGCGGCTTCGATGAAAGCGGAAAGGTCATGAAGCCCGTACCGAGCGATGCACTTTATTTCACCGGTCATCACGTGGACCATGAACTTGTTGAAAATATCGAAGTGGATTGCGCCGCCCGCATGAAACGTATGGAATACAAAGAACCGCGGCGCTTTATGGTCACGATGGGCGGCGCTGGAGCGCAGCGCGAATTATTCAAAGCGATCATCGAGCACTGCCTGCCGCTGGTCCAAACAGATAAAATCGCCCTGTTCATCAATCTGGGCGATCACAAAAACAACTGGGAATGGCTGCAAGCCGAATTGGCCCAACACAAAGAACTGATCAATACGCACTTCACCTGGGAAAACACCCGGGATTATACCGACAGCATCCGCGACCAACCCGCCAGCGGCTTGCATGTCTTCCTGCACGATAATACTTTTCACGCCGTATACGCCACCAACTACTTGATGCGTGTAATGGATATCATGATCACCAAACCAAGCGAACTGGCGTTTTATCCAGTACCAAAAATCTTTAATGCACGCGTAGGTGGGCATGAAATGTGGGGAGCCATCCGTGGAGCCGAAATTGGCGACAGCACGGTGGAAACCCGTACCATCCCCCAGACTTTGCAAGCCATTGATCTAATGACTGAGGAAAACGACCTGCTTGGCATGTTCTGTGACTGCATTGTTAAAAACAAAAAAATCGGCATCTATGACGGCGCCTACAAAAGTGTTGAACTGGCTACCGGCAAAAAATTTACCCGCGAATAAATTATCCCCCTCAAAATAAAAAAATGCGGTTCTTGTAAAGGCAAGAACCGCATTTTTATGTCAAATCAACGAATTTGTGCGAATTTTAATTGTGTAAATACAGCCTCACCTTTCGGCGAAATCATATAGTCCATAAAAATCTGCGCCGGGCCAGGGTTCATCGCCTTGGAGAGTATCGCCATTGAATACGCGACCGGCACATTATTTTCTGTTGGAATTGTGATGCTTTTCAACTGTGGAGCGGTCTTCAGGTCCGAAAGATAAATCACACCCGCATCGACCTGGTCCAAAAGCACCTTTCTAAAAACCTGGTTCGCATCCTGCTCATACGAAACTACATTTTTGAGCACGCTTTCCCTGGTTCCTGCGCCCATGGATTTTTCCAGATTATCCAAAACCTGCTGAGTGTACTTTCCAAGGGTCAGCTCTTTGTCTGCCAGCACCAATCTGACGCCTGGTTTGGACAGATCCTGCAAGGTGGAAAGGTTGGCCGTATTGAGTGCTGGAAGAACAACCACCAGCTGGTTCGCCAAAAAAGTATTCACAGCCTGGGCATCAACATATTTTCCAGCGACAAGCAAATCCATCTCAGCCGGGTCTGCGCTCAAAAATACATCCGCCAATGCACCTTTTTCAATCCGTGCGCGAAGTGACCGTGAATCTCCGTATTGAAAATCAACAACCATCCCCGGGTTTGCTTCTTGAATGGCCTGGCCAATGATCTCTAGCGCTTTTCCAAGCGAGTCATCCGCAAAGACAACCACCGTTTTTGATTTGTTTCGATTGGATGGCAGGGCTGGGCTTTCGCCAGAATCCTGTGTAAAAACCGGTTTAGATGGTTCCAAAAGCGTAACCGTGGGAGCACAGGCGCTAACCACCTGGGCAAACAGCAGCAGAATGATTGCCAATCGTTTCATTGCGGATCTCCTGAATCTGGGGGAAATATTGTGTTTGTCGCAGGTTGTCGAATGCAGTTAAAGTTGCTGCTCCAGCCATTAATCAGCGTGAGTCAACACATAAAAGCTGCGTGGTTGGCCCGCTTTATTCTCAAAAAGAAAATCTGTAATCAGGTAGCCATTCGCAAAGCAAGTCTCAAACACTTCACGGGAAAAAAAACGCCAGTCGCGTGCCGCCTCAAAATCAATTTCTTTTAAACTCAAAAAATCAGACGGTATCTCAGCGAGAACGGACTTTTGCCCGTCCAGGCTACCCAGGCTGGCTGGAGGGCAGGTCAAATCTCCAACTTGTTTCACCTCGTAAAGCAATTGAAAATCACGCCGATCAAGCGTCGGGCGAACCTGTTCGCCCAATCTCTGCTCAACCCTGGCAGAATTGGCCCACAGGTCAACCTGGAACCGATCGGAAGGCAGACCAACATTCAACCCATCGCGCATTTCACCATATAAATCGCGCAGATAAGTGTTACAAACCGAGCCGATACGGGCAATATTGAGATACGCGTTGCGGCTGAGCAGCGGGTCGTAAGTCCAGGTGATCAGATCAAGTCTCTGCTCGCGCACAAATTGCCACTGTGCACGCTTGAGAGCAAACCCAACGCCTGAATCACGCGCATCCGGGTGAACTCCCATCTGGTGAGAACAATGCTTTGGACGCAGCCCATCGGCTGTACTGTACAGGCCGACAAACCCGAACAACATACCAACCATTTTTTCGCCTTCATAAGCGCCAAAAACAAGGCCTCCATTATGGGCGGCAGTTGTCATCATATGGCCAGGAACAACATCCATATCGCTGCCCGGCCAGACAATCGCCTGCATTTGCTCTGCCTGTTCCATTTCATCAGCGGTTTCGAGAATGCGAATGGTGATCATATTATTTGTAAGATTGTTGGGTGAATAAAGTCTTGCGCGCCTGGCGCTGCCAGTTGATTCCTTTTAGATGATCGAGCCGGTACGTAAATCGCGCCGGTAGAAACCCAAACAGGCTGGAAATTGAATCGCCGGAGCAGGTACGATTATAGGAGAAATAATCGACCCAAAAGGTGGAAAAAGGAAAACCAGGCAGAATACTTTCCAGCAAAACAGTAAGCGTGCGCAGATAAGGCAGACCCAGCGGCAAGAACCAGCGCCGGACACCAATCGTTTCTTGAATGATTTCAGCAGCCTGGCGAAAAGGGAAATATTCCGCTCCCCCTATTTCAAAGGTTCGGTTAAGCGTTTCAGGCGTATCGAGCGACCACAAAAGGCTGGTAACCAGGTCCTCAACCCATAGCGGCTGTATCAAAACTTCGCCCTCACGCGGCATAAATAGCACCGGGAAGAAAGCGAGCACACTTGCCAGCGCCGTTGTAAAATGATCTTCAGGACCATACAATAACCCTGTGCGGAAAATAGTATGCCCCACGCCGCTCCGCCGAATGTGCTCTTCCGCTATACCCTTTACCTTCAGCATTGGATAATAGGAGGCTCGATCTGCGCCAAGATGGCT
>JBBRWF010000099.1:0-11095 GCA_038249405.1 Anaerolineales bacterium | reverse complement strand
AGACGATATGCCGGATTGGATGAAGGAGTTACAAGCACCCACTCCGGCTGAGGCTGCGCAGGCCTCGACTGAAGCACCGGCCGCAGATGATATGCCGGATTGGATGAAGGAGTTACAGGCGCTTGCCCCGGTTGAGGATGTGCAGGATTCGCAGGATTCGCCTGAAGCACCGGCCGCAATTCTAACGCCGGTGGAAGATATGCCGGATTGGATGAGAGATATGCAGTCGGCCACCCCGGCTGCCGATGTTCAGGCTGCGCCTGAGGCTTCAGCAGAAAATGCATCTGACTTACTCAGCGCTATGCCCTTTATGGCAGGCATCACCCCGCAGACTGGCACGCCTTCCAGCGCAGATTTACCCGATTGGCTGAATGAAGCAACCGGAGAAAAAACTGTTATACCAGGGGAAACGACAGGGCCATTTGGTAGCGACGCGATTGACAATTACGCGCTTTCGGGCGGTCTTGATGAAACTCCAGACTGGCTAAGTGCGCTTGGCATCCCATCAACAAGCTCTGGGATTGCCAGTCCGCAAGATATCCAAAAGCCAGATTCTGAAGAAGTAGACTTCTTTGGCGTAGGACTGCCCGATTGGCTGGGCGGCGCCGCGGTTGGAGATGGTTCCCTCGAAGCCCTGCCGGAGCTGCCAAAACAGGTATCGAAGGACCTGCCTGTACAGCTGCCAGCCGTACCTGGTGGGTCCCCAATCGCTGGAGCGCAAAGCGAACCAACACTGGCGACATCTTCCGATGCAGAAAACATCGATTCCATTTTTTCGATGGATATGCCCGAATGGCTTTCCGGTTTTTCGGCGGCTGATGTAAATCAGAATGCTGCAACCAAGGCAGCAACAACACTCGAAGATAGTGGTTTAAGCCCTGCGGAACTTCCATCGTGGGTGCAGGCAATGCGCCCCATGGAAGCAGTCATGGCGGAGGCCGGTGAAAATGAGGACGATCAGGATGTTGAAAATAATGGCCCGCTGGTGGGGTTACGCAGCGTTTTACCGGTTCAGTCGGGCATGCCAAGCGAACACAAATCAAAGCCGTACGGTCTAAAATTATCTACCTCCGAGACCCAACAGGCACAGGCAGCTCTGCTTGAGAGCTTGCTGACATCTGAAAGCACTCCAAAGAAAGTCGCAGGGCGCGCCAAACAGACTGGCAGCCGCCCGCTGCGCTGGCTGATCGCCGTTTTGCTGCTTTTGATCATCCTGCTATCGTTGATCCTGGGAACCTTGCTCTTCCCGCGTGCGCAGGTGATGCCCGACCAAAGCCCGGTGAGCGCATTTATATCCGTTGCAAATGGACTATCGCCCAATGCGCCTGTACTGGTAGTCGTTGATTATCAACCTGGATTTGCTGGAGAACTGGAGGCTGCCGCCGGGCCAGTAATCGAACAGTTAACCAAAAAGAACATCCCGATCGCTTTCATTTCCACTTCGCCGGTAGGTCCTTACCTGGCTGACCGCCTGCAAAAAAAATATGCGAGTGGGTATCAATTAAATACCAACTATGTTAACCTGGGTTACCTGTCTGGTGATGGGGTTGGCATCAAAGCCTTTGCCGAGCAGCCGGCTGCCACTGTTGGGCTGGATAGCGTTCTGGGAAATATGTGGGCGGCACCCGCCCTGGCCGGAGCCACGATCAACACAGCCACACGGCTGTCAAACTTTGGTGCGATCATTGTGATGACCGACAACCCGGATACCGGGCGGTTGTGGATCGAACAGGCGCACCCGTTAACCAATACCAGCCCGATGCTGATGGTTGTCAGCGCCCAGGCTGAACCGATGATCCGGCCTTATATGGCTTCTGGTCAAGTGGAAGGGATGGTGGCAGGTCTGGAAGGCGCAGCCATTTATGAAAACGCGCTGGGTACAACAGCAAATAGCGGCATCAGACCCTACTGGGATGCTTTTGGAATGGCGATGCTCACGGCGGAATCTTCCATTTTGATCGGTGGGATATGGAGCTTTATCTCCGGCTGGCGTTCCCGCCGTGCCACAACAGAACAGGATGAGGTCTAAGATGCCGGGTATTCTTTCCATCGATCTAATCACCGGCTTTCTTAGCTTTTTGTTCACTGTGCTGATCTTAAGTTACCTGGTGGGCGACAACCCGGGCTTTCGTTTGGCAGTGCACGCTTTTACTGGGGTTTCAGCCGGTTATATTGCGGTGATCGTTTTGCAGCAGGTGATTGTTAATAAGATGATCCTGCCGCTATTTACCGGCGCAATCCTGGTGAAACTGCTCATGCTCTTCCCACTGGTCTTGAGCCTGCTGCTCCTGGGAAAAATGTCATCGCGGCTGGAGTGGATGGGCCGCCCGGTGGTGGGTCTGCTGGTTGGAGTAGGCACGGCCACGGCAGTCACAGGGGCTGTGCTCGGAACACTCTTTCCCCAGGTTTTGGCCGCGGCACAGCCCTTTTCACAATCGAACAGCGGCGGCCTGGCGGGGACTGCATTAACCGGCGCGCTTGCACTTCTGGGAACGATTGTCAGCCTGGCTTATTTTCAATTCACAGTGTCTGGTAAGAATGCCGCCACGGGCAAACGCGGCAGGGTTATGAGTTTATTGGCCTTGCTCGGACAGGTATTCATAGCCATAACTCTGGGCGCTATTTTCGCCGGGGTGCTGGCGGCAGCATTGACCGCGCTGATCGATCGAATGCAGTCGCTTGTTTTATTTGTCGATAAGCTCTTAACCATGTTCATCTACTAACCTCTTATGCCAACTTCGCTTGCAGAAGGTAACTCATTGATGGCAATCGAGATCGGCGCAATTAACACGCGCGCCGCTTATTTCGATGTGGTTGAAGGCCGCTACCGCTTTATTGGTGTAGGCCAATCTCCCACCACTTCCAACGCGCCAGTACATAACGCTATGATTGGCGTGCAGCTTGCCATCGAAAACTTGCAAAACCTGATTGGCAAACCCTTGATGGACGAAGAAGGACGCCTGATCATTCCTTCCCTGCCCGACGGCTCGGGCGTAGACAACATGGTGGGCACCCTGTCAGTGGGTGCCGCCATCAAAACGCTTGTGGTTGGCCTGCTGCCGGATGTATCTGGAAAATCGATAGAAAGCCTGGCGCAGACCAGCTATACCCAAATCGTTGATTCTCTCAAGCTCAACGATCCGCGACACATGGATGAACAGGTTAATGCAATTGTGCAGTACAGTCCTGAGCTGGTGCTGATCGCCGGGGGAGTAGACGGCGGGGCCAGCAATTCCATTCTCAAGCTGCTGGAAGTTATTGGTCTGGGAATTTACCTGCTGCCGGATGCCAAACGTCCCGTGGTTTTATATGCAGGCAACAACCAGTTGGCCCGCGAGGTTCAATCTGCGCTAAAGAACATTGCATCGCATGTATATGTCAGCCCCAACATCCGGCCATCGCTGGATGTTGAAGACCTGACGCCCGCGCAGCGCGAACTTGCCAACATCGTAGTCAAAATTCGCCAGAAGCAAATGCCGGACCTGGTTCAAGTCAGTGAACTTTGCGGTGGGATCATTTTGCCTTCCTCGTATGCGCAAGGGCGCATGATCCGCTTCCTTTCGAGTTATTTCAGCTCTGGGAAGGGCGTCTTAAGCCTGGATATTGGCGCTTCTGCTATTTCGATGGGCGCCTCATTTGGGGGTGATTTACACCTGAATGTTTTTCCACAACTGGGTCTGGGGGAGGCACTCTCAGGGCTGCTGAAACTGACTGCCCTCGATGAAATCGTGCGCTGGCTTCCGATGGAAATCAGCCCGGAGAGGGTGCGCGATTACCTTTATCAAAAATCAATCTATCCGGGTGTCATCCCAGCATCAAAAGAAGAACTGGCGATTGAGCAGGCGATTGTGCGGCGAAACCTGCAATTAGCCACGCGCCTAATGATTCAGCGCCTGCCCGGTCAATTCAGACCCCGTTCAGGTCTTTTACCTTCCTTTGAACCCATCCTGGCGGGCGGGGCCGCCATCACTGGCGCAGCGACCCTGGCTCAAAAGCTGCTGATGCTACTGGACGGCCTGCAGCCGACTGGCATAGCCACGCTGGCAATCGACCAATATAATCTACTGGCAATGCTGGGCGCCTGTGTAGAAGTAAACAGCCTGCTGCCAGTGCAAGTGGTTGATTCTGGCGCGCTGGCAACGCTGGCCACGGTCATTTCACCCATCAGCAATGTAAGTTACGGCACCCCGATTGTGCGCGCCAAATTGATCTATGAAGACGGCTCGGAGATGACCAGCGAAGTTAAGATGGGCAACTTACAGATCCTGCCGCTGGAAAATCGCCAGAGCGCCCGTTTGCAGCTGCGCCCTTTGCAGCACGCGGATGTGGGTCTTGGCCCAGGCCGCGCTGGAGAGGTAGAAGTCAGCGGCTCAGCGATGGGCGTTGTCATTGACGCACGCGGACGCCCGCTGCAATTGCCATCTGAGGCTGCTCAACGCCGCGCGCTCGCCAAAAAATGGCTTGTTACCCTGGGAGATGACTAATATGCTGGCATCCTTTACTCACATTCTCCCGCTTACGACTGTTGTTCGCAAACGCATGCTGCCCACCGCAGGCCACGTAATCGTCAAGGTTGGTCAAAAAGTCAACTCCACCGATGTAATTGGTGAAGCTGTGATAGGGCGCAAGCATCTGATTGTGGATATTGCGCGACTCTTGCGCATTTCACCGCGGAATGCGGCAGCCTGTACCAAAGTTAAAAAAGGGCAAAAACTGGCCAAGGACGAATTAATCGCCGAAACCACTGGCCTGTTTTCGCGTGAAGTCAAGGCGCCCGTCGAGGGGCGTGTGGTGGCGATGGGCGGCGGCAAGCTGGTGCTGGAAACTGGCGGCGCGCCATTTGAATTAGTTGCAGGAATCCCCGGTACAGTCACCGAAGTCATACCCGACCACGGGGCGATCATCCGCGCCACAGGAGCAGTCATTCAGGGCGTATGGGGTAATGGGCGACTCGAAACCGGCGTTATGATCAGTATCATGGATCGCGCCGATGAAGTCTTTGATCCCAACCGTCTGGATGTAAGCATCCGCGGCTCGATCATCCTGGGCGGGTATGTGGATAATCCGGCTGTCCTAAAAGGTGCGATTGAGCTGGCAGTGCGCGGGTTGATTCTTTC
Source organism: Anaerolineales bacterium (assembly GCA_038249405.1). GTDB lineage: Bacteria > Chloroflexota > Anaerolineae > Anaerolineales > Villigracilaceae > UBA5195. The sequence continues at coordinate 5,978 of JBBRWF010000099.1, read as the reverse complement.
GAGCATGTCGCCTGCACTTCTGCCGCTGGCGATGCAGGCCGTTTTTCCAATTCTGCTTGTGGATGGGTTTGGTTCGCGCCCGATGAATGCCAGCGCTTATAAATTGTTGAGCACCAACAACAGGCGCGACATCGCGATCAACGCCGAGACGTATGACCGCCTGAAGGGTTCCCGGCCGGAGGTATTCATTCCTCTGCCTGTTTCTCAAGAACCGCCTGAAACGCGCGAAGTAGAAGCGTTTGCCACCGGACAAACCGTGCGCGTCATCAACCTGATTGGCCCTGCGCAACTGGGCAAGCTGCAGCAATTAAACGCCAACCCGGTAAGCTTGCCCAATGGGCTGCGAGCCAAAACTGCCGTAGTACGCCTGGAAAGCGGAGACCAGATTACTGTTCCGCTCACCAATCTGGAAGTGCTGGGGTAAAATATACCCAATCAAGTGAGGAGAAAATAACCATGTCCAATACATTTGTTTTCGATGATAACGAAACCCTGCCCGGCACGGGCGCATCTGCTCCAGAAATGTCCGGGCCAGATGAGCCGCAGCCGGAAGGCGGCGAAGGGAACAACAGAACCTTTCTGATCGCTGCGATCATCCTGGGTGGTATCGTCTTGCTCTCGCTGATCTGTATGGCTGTTTATGCGCTGCTCATCTTGCCGGGTCAAAAAGCCAACATCCAGAAAACATCTGAAGCCAACCAGGCGGCTGTAGTAATGGCTACCAATGTATCGATGGAAACACAGGCAGCAGCGCTGTTTACGGCCACCCTGCCGCCCTCGGAGACGCCTCAGCCGGTGCCCACTGAAACGGCTGTCGTCGTTTTTGCGACAAACACTGCCTTGCTTCCGCCCACGACCGAACCGGCAACCGCCACATTTGAAGCCATGCAAACCCAGGTGGCCGTTAACATGTTGACCGCGGCGGCCACATCGGGTACTTCAGGCGTTGCAGGCGCCGCTGGTGCAGCCGGAAGCGGAACCCAGGGTGCAGTTGGTGCAGCGGGAACAGCCGGAGCACAGGGAACTCCGGGCGCTGTCAGCACCCAAGAGCTGGCCAAGACCGGGTTTGCGGATGAAGTTGGCCTGCCAGGCTTGTTTATCATCACCATCATCCTGGTGGCGGTCATTTTGCTAGCCCGCCGTTTGCGCCAATCGCCGATGGCGCACTAAATCTTTCCAACAAACAGTAACGCCCGGGCGGAATAAATCCTGCCCGGGCGTTTTCGATTTTAATTTCAATAGTGTGGATCCTGGTTCGCAAAGCCATTCCGTAAGCGAACCTTTAGCAGAAAAAGAGCGCTTTTGTGCTGATCGAAACCCTTTACACCACGCTGGCAGCGACCTGCTGCCCAAAGCCCAGAAGTTCTTTGACCAACTGCATCGAGCGGCCTTCTGAATATACACGGAGGACTGGCTCTGTACCTGAAGGGCGAATCAGCAGCCATGAGTCATCCGCCATGATGTATTTGACTCCATCCAGGGTGGAAACTTCTGAAACCTTGACACCGCCAATTTCCAGCGGGGCATTTTTGACGAGCATATCGGTCATTTCCTGCTTTGCGACCGGGCGGCCCAGGCGCAAATCGGCACGCTCATAAAAGGCGGGGCCAACCTCAAGCAGCAATTCGGTCACCAGTTCGCCGAGAGTCTTTTTGGCCTGCGCCATGATCTCGACCAACAGAAGACCCATGATGGGTCCGTCGCCCTCGGGGATGTGGCCCTTAAACGAAATACCGCCCGATTCCTCGCCGCCAATCAGCACATCCTGGGTCATCATGTAGTCAGCGATGTGATTAAAGCCAACGGGCGTTTCAAAAACGGGCAACCCGTAACGCTTTGCCAGACGGTCGATCATGCGCGTGGTGGAAACCGTGCGCACCACCGCGCCTGTCCAACCGCGAATTTCGACAAGGTGACGCAAAGCCAACGCCATGATCTTATGCGGGTCGACAAACTGCCCGCGTTCGTCCATGGCGCCAATGCGGTCGGCATCGCCGTCAGTGGCAAGGCCAAAGTTGCCCAACCCGGCGCCCAGGGCGCCGGTGAGCGCGCCCAGGTTCTTGGCGATTGGCTCGGGGTGAACGCCGCCAAAGCCGGGGTTCATTTCGCCGCGTACTTCGGTAATTTCACAGCCTGTGCCCTGCAAAAACGAGCGTATGGCCCCACGGCCGGAGCCGTACATTGAATCAACCACAAAACGCTGCGGGTTTTCCGCGATCATGTCAGTATTGATGAGCGTGCGCAAATGGTCAAAATAGACTGGCAGCGGGTTAAATTTCTGGATGAGACCAAGCTGCCTGGCCTGGTTGTAATCCATCAGGTTGGGGCCACGCGCCTGTTCTTCGTTATCGTTGATATATACTTCCACCCGGCGGCATTGTTCGGGCAGCGCTGAACCACCGTAGGCAGCCTTGAGCTTGATGCCGTTGTAGCGAGGAGCATTGTGCGAGGCGGTAATCATGACCCCACCCGCCGCCCGGTGGTGCTTGACTGCGTAGGAAATGGCCGGGGTGGGCGCATCTGCCTGGGCCAATAGAACTGTGAAACCGTTGGCGGCCAGCACACGCGCCACATCCGTTGCGTAGCGGTCTGAAAGGAAGCGTGTATCAAACCCTACGATGAATTTTTTAGGATCAACATTGGGGCTGGAACTTAAATCCCAATGCTCAGAGGCTGCGGAATCCGCAATCGCCTGGGCCACCATGCGCAGGTTACTGAATGTAAACGTATCCGAAATGACGGCGCGCCAGCCGTCTGTGCCGAAATGAATTGGCATTGTTGTTACTCTCCATAAAAAAATTTGGGTGGATTTAACTTGCACGCTCAAGAGATTCTGGTAATTCTGCCTAAATTATAGCGTGTATTACGGGTGGGACAAGAATTGGTGGGGCCGTGCCGAGGTGGTGACAAACTGGTCTAAGAGACCGATACCCGATAGCCAGTCGCAGTTCCCAGAGTATTCAGGCGAATAATATCCTGTTCAATGGTGTCAATAAAGCCATTCCCAGGCTTTATTGACTGCTTAAATTGTGGCAATTCTGCTGTTTGTTCAACCAGCAAGATATGTTTCAGCCTGGTGTTCTTGAGTTCCTGGACCAGACTGGCATTGAGGGGTCATTTACTGATCCATTTTGTCGAGCGCCAATTCTGATTTGCTAATCACAATCCCATCCACGTCGATATAAATAAATTGACCCGGGACAAAATCCACCCCGGAAAAATGTACGGTCACCTGGGCAGCGCCTTCGTTATTTTTCGCGCTTTTTTTGGGGTGGGTACCCAGCGCCAGCACGCCAATATCCAAATTGGCGATCTCATCTGAATCGCGAATGCTGCCATGGATCAATATCCCATTCCATTCGTTGTTTAATGCAAGCGCGGCAAGCATATCCCCCAATAGCGCGCATCTGCGCGATCGACCGCCATCCACCACCAAAATCTTCCCTTTGCCGCTTTTTTCGATGGCAGTTCGCACCAAGCTGTTATCTTCAAAACATTTAACGGTTTCAATTTGACCGAAAAATTCTTTCCGTCTGCCATAGCTTATAAATCCGATGGGCTCAGCTATGGTTATCTGTTGACCATATTTATCGCACAGGTCCGATGTTTTCATTGGGTGGGAACTCCTGGAAAATCTGGTATCAACCAGCGTATTTCTTTCAGGCACTAAATGCAGCGCCAGCTATACCCAACACGGCGCAAATAAACAAGGTACCATGTGCACAAGGCACCATTTTGCGTTCTTTTTTGAGCGGAAAACCGCAATTTGTGGCTGTGGGTATTCTATATGCCTTCTCATTGCTAAGAAAACAGTAGTTCGTTACCAATAATAAGAGTACGCCAATTTTGGAATCGACGCACTCTTAGTCGTTGCTTTCAACACACTTTGAATAGCTTTTTTAAGTTAATCACATTTTGCGGCACATTGATTTTGAAGGTGCAATATTTTTTAGGGAGAACCCGAAGGTGTGGCCATCAGGATAAGGTCGAGAATCACCCAACCGTTGATATCGCCCGAAGGGGTCTTGATGATGACATGCACCCAGGTGACCCCATTCAGCTTGACAGGCGGGTCTTCCAGTATCTCCGCCAGGTAGCCGTTCATTACAGTGGTTATGCTGGTTCCGCCAGGCTTCATGCGAACCATTACGCCCCCGGACTCAGATTGCACCTTGCCATAGATGGGTGTGGGCAACAGTGTGGGAGTGGCAGTCGTTGTCTGGGTGGCGGTTCCACTGGAGGAACGCAGTGTGGCAGGCGGCAATGGGGTGACGCTGGCAGTGGCAGGCTGAGTAAGCATTGGCGTTTTGGTGGCAAGAGATGCAGGCAGACTGCTTGCAATCGGGCTGGGGGTCTGGCTGGCAAGCGGTGTGGCTGAAGACTGCTCGCCCTGTACATTGATCAGGCTGCCCACGCCTGCAAAACTGGCCAGGATCAGAAGACCTGCCGTAATCGCGATGGCTGCCAGCAGATACCCGCTGAATTTAATCGGACGGAAACCCATATAAAAGAAAACAATGAGGCTGACCACCAGGGAAAGCGCCGCATGCACCATCAACACCAACCCAGCCTGGGGCCACAGACCTTCCACGCCAGAACCCAACCCAAAGCCTGCCGCGCTGGCTGGCAGATAGATCTCGTAAGCAACCATCAGGCTGGCTACAAGGGGTTTATCATCGGATTGGATGAAGGCAAAAACCATCAAGACTGATCCGATGATCAGCATCAGCAGATCCGGCCACCACAAACGCGAATGGTAAAAAGCCTGCGAGGAAGTGAGTGGTTGGAATAAGCGCGAGGCAAGGCCAGCCAGCAAGCCAACCCCAAAGACTGTCAACAGTGCGATCAACACACCGCCGAGGGTCTGCCCAAATAAACGCAGTTCGCCACTTGCCAACGATAAAGCTGTATTGACCCAGGGAGCCAGCAGCGGGGCTACCAGGATACCCATGATCAGGACAGCCGGAGCATCGAGAATGTATCCAATTGCCAGAACGCAGGCGCTGAAAAAAGAAAACACAAAGAAATCAAAAGTGGGCGCTGCGCGCCTGACAATCGATTCAAAGCGTTCCCCTAATTCGCTGGCATCCGGGCGGCCGGCCAGGCGTGCTGTTCGCCTGCGGCGGCGCAAGGTGGATTGAGCGGCAGGCTCGGTCCCTGCAGGCAGCGGAAGAGATTCCTGGGCGCTGGCAGGCTGTGGGCCGCGCTCTGGCGCTGTAAAATGAAGCTCATCCAACTGCCGCCGGAAAGCCGCCATATCATCTTCGATGCGTGATTCGCCGAAATCGGGGTCTGGCTCATCGTTCGGCCCGGGATCGGGCTTTTGAGGCGGCTGCGGTTCATCGATAATGGGGTTCTCGTCTTCAGGGTTCGTCATTTACGCAAACTCGCAATCAATCGTAAGGGGTTATTAAATAAATCAAGGGCACTCAAAATATCGGGGAGCAACAAATGTGATGCGTTCAGTGCTTCCACCGCCAAGCCCTCCACGGATAAGACGCAGATACCAAGCGCAGCATTTTTCAGCATCAGGCGATCATTGGCGCCCTGTCCGATGGCTGCCACGCTATGCGCACCAAGGTGAGTCACATATGCTGCTTTTTGTTCCGCCTCGTTGCCAGGTTGAATGATAATTGCTTTCATATTCAGCAGGTGGTCAATCGCTGCCTGAGTTCCGTGCGTATCGGCCGTGAGCAAGTGAATGCTCAAGCGATCGCGCAGCAAGCCGATGCGTTTGGCAACGCCTTCAAGCAGTATACCATCCAGCGCGAGCGTGCCGTTCACATCCAGCACCAGATGCTCAATTTGCAGATCGCCATGACCCGGTATTAACAGTTCAATCATACTCCCATTATACAAGGGTTGTCAGCAAGGCGCGAGATTCGACATGACCCTATAATGCGGCGGCACAGAAAAAATACTGGTATGGTTTTTAAGATGATTGCGGTGGTACTTGCGCCCTATCCCCCTGCCCCCTT
>JBBRWF010000098.1:0-11114 GCA_038249405.1 Anaerolineales bacterium | reverse complement strand
GCCGGTGCTTTAGTCGAGGCCTGCGCAGCCTCAGCCGGAGTGGGTGCTTGTAACTCCTTCATCCAATCCGGCATATCTTCTACGGGTGTGGGAATCGCCGCGAGTGATTCAGATGCCGTCACAGCCGCAACAGCCGGGGTGGCTGACTGCATATCTCTCATCCAATCCAGCATATCTTCCACCGGCGTTAGAATTGCAGCAAGGCTCTCAGACGCAGCCGGCGTGCTGGATAAACCTTCCAGCCAGGTTGGCAGATCGGCCGGGGTGTCGGTTTCTTCCGGCATTTCCACCGCCTGCATCGGGATGGCTGCCGATGGATCATCCATGCGCGAAAGCCAATCGGGTGCTGCGTCAGCGACAGAGTCTGCCTGCCCGGATGTTTCGTCCGCGGTGAAATCTCCGCCCAGCCCGGCGAGCCAGTCTGGAGCGGGTTCACTGGCCGCAGGTTGTCCTGTCGCCGGGGTCTGGACAGTCCGCGCAGGTGGTTCAGCTGTGAGCGCGGAGAGCCAATCGGGCAAATCACCCATCGGGGGCAAATCTCCCTGTGCCTGGGGCTGATTTACAGGGGCCTGGATTACCGGTGTGGGCTGGGAAGATTGATCTTGTGCCTTGAGTGTGTCGAGCCAATCTGGCGTATTTTCTGCGGAGAGTTGAACAGCCTCATTGTCGACATCAAATTGAAAGGGAGACCCAGATTGAAAACCCTCGTCTGTTGGAACTGCCAGTTCAGATTCAGGGGCAGGCTGCTCAGTTTCTGGTGGATTGGAGGATGTCGTAGCACTGGGCAGGCTGTCTTGCAGGCCTTTGAGCCAATCAGGGGTTTCATCATCATCATCGTTAAGCTGGGAGAGCCCTGCCAAAAAATCGGTAGGGGACCCGGACTGTTTTTTACCGGCAGGGTTCCCTGGCAGACCATCCTGCGTCAAATCAGAAGCCGCATCTTCTGGTCTCTCTGCTTTACGTGCACTCCTGAGCCAACCCGGCAGGGTATTTTCCAGGTCGGATGTCTTCCTTTTTTTGGGCAGTTCGCCAGGCTGAATAGGGTCAAGGGGTTCAGTGGCACTGTGCTTGAGAGCAGTGCCGCAGTACTGGCAGATATCCACCTTTAGTGGGTTGGATTTGCCACAGGATGGGCAAATTAATTTTGCCATTATTTGCCCCCATAGGGTCGGTCAACGCCGATCAGAATTCGTAGACCAGTTGTCAGAGTGCCCAAAGCCACTCCAATTAGTATACCTCGCGCACCACCGGTGGCAAGTACAGTAGAAATAAACGGCCGTAACCAATCGCTCACCACAGGTAGCTGCCCAAGAACAGGGATTGGCCCAATCCCCATCAGAACGATCAGGACGGTTGTCAGGAATAGGATTGATGATAGGTCGCTGCGCACTCTCAGCAAGCGGATGGCAGAGTAGATCAGCGTGACTGCCAGCACTGCGATCAGGCTGACTTCCACCGGCAGCATAATCCCATCCAAAAGCATGCCCTGAAAGGGCTTCAGAGCCGGTGTGAAACAGGCTATCGCGGTCAGCAGCATGAAAAAAAGCAGCACAACGCTGTAGATTGAGCCCGGCTTGCCCTGCCGAATTTTTTGCAGGTGTACAGAGAAAAGGTTGCCGATCCCGACCAGCACGGCCACGCCAGCCAGAATAACCGACCATTGCAGCAGGAAAAATCGAAACCCACTTAACGCATCAATAAAATAACCCAGCAGAACGATGATACCCCCACTGATGGCAATAACGGCGTTGGCGCTCGCGAAGATTTTTTTCATAGCAGCCCCGCTGCCTTCAGCCCGGCGGCAACGATCAGGGCAACTATGATCAACCAGCGCAAAATATCCTGAACCACCAGGCTGGCGGCATGCGCAGGTCCCGACTGCAGATAAGCTCCGGCAGCATATAATTCTTCGCCGATGATGGTTTCTGATGATGAAGGGAATAGCACTGCCTGAGCGGTAAGACTATCGCTGGCAGCCACCACCGCTGCGTTCTGTCGGTCAGCGGCCTCCACCAGCAGCCCCACCTCAGGCCCAAAATTGCCGATAAAAACGTTGGATGAAATGCCTTCATCACGAATGGCTGGCATCACACCTGCCACATAAGCAAGCGGGGTAAAGCCCGTAACACGGGCGTTGTTCATGTCGAATGTCTCGTCAATGACCACCGCATCGTGCGCGGTGCGCAGAGAATCCTGCGCCAGTAAGTTCAAAAGGCCGGTGCCGCTGGTCGCAATCGGGGGACGGTCGCTCAGGGAAGTGAATTCGGCCAGCCGCCGTAACAGCGATAAACCCGCCAGTGCAGATGCGCCCGCCGGGGTAAGGATACTGCCGTTCCCCAGCGAAACATGCAGCCGCGTACCGTCTTCGACCACCAGGCTGGCTGCCCGGCGCACGCGCCAAAAGGCGGGGATGCTGCGAAATGAGAAGGGGGAGCGCCGGTGAATCAAGGCCAAAAAGGCCAATAATATGGTTACCAGTACAACGATGCCCAGTCCGGCTAAACCTGTGGAAGTCACGGATGCTTTCCTTTCAGCAGGGCGGTAAAATCCCTTGCTTCATCTTCTTGCTCCAATAAGTGCGCCAGTGCATGCACTGCGTTTACAGATGAGGTTGGTAGAAATGGCTGGCTGAAGTAAAGCGCCTGGGCCCCCAGAATATTCAAAGGCCCGGCCGCATCCAGCAGCCAGGCGGCAAGGTCAGCCATACCCTGTCTGCGCAGGCAATCCACCCACACCGGCCAATACGCGCGCGACGTTTCCATATTATATTAAAGTATAGCATAAATTATAGAACAGGCGTAACATAACTCGGTTTTGAAATTCCGCGCCTCAAACACCGCAATCTCCCCGCATTCCCACCCCAATCCAAAGAGCGCGTGAATACTTCAATAGTATAATCATCCCGTAAGACCCCATTTTGGAGGCAACATGAGCGAACGAAAAATACGAGTACTCGTAGCCAAACCTGGCCTGGATGGTCATGACCGGGGCGCGAAAGTTGTAGCGCGCGCCCTGCGTGACGCCGGCATGGAAGTCATCTATACCGGGCTGCGCCAGACACCAGAAATGATCGCCGAAGCCGCCTTGCAGGAAGATGTGGATGTGGTCGGTTTATCAATTCTCTCGGGCGCGCACATGGCCCTGGCTCCGCGCATCCTGGCTTTGCTCAAGGCTAACGGCCAGCAGCAAGTCAGAGTGTTTATCGGTGGCATTATTCCAGATGAAGACGCACCTCGTTTAAAAGAATTGGGCATCACCGCAGTTTACGGGCCTGGCGCATCCACCGAACAGATCGTAACCGATATTCGCGCGGCGCTGGCAGATGTAGTTGCCTGATGTTCTTTTTTAACAATCAACAAACCCAACGTCGCTTATGACTTCCCTGGCCGAGGCTGTCCTCTCTGGTAACCGCCTGTCGCTGGCCCGCCTATTAACTCAGGTGGAAAACAACACCCCGGATGGCCGTGCTGCCCTGGATGTGCTTTTTGCGCATACCGGGCAGGCCCATCTGGTGGGTGTCACCGGCTCACCCGGCACTGGCAAATCTTCGCTGGTGAACCACATGGCGCTGTCATTCCGCAAGTTGGATTTGCGCGTGGCCGTGGTTGCAATTGATCCATCCAGTCCTTTTACCGGCGGAGCGGTATTGGGCGACCGCGTGCGTATGCGTGACTTGTCAGGTGACACGGGCGTGTTTATCCGTTCCATGGCTTCACGTGGTTCGTTGGGCGGCTTGGCGCAGGCCACCGCCGCAGTAGTCCAGGTATTTGACGCTGCCGGCTTTGATGTGATCCTGATTGAAACGGTTGGCGCGGGTCAGAGCGAAGTGGATATTGCCCGGCTGGCGCACACCACCCTGGTGGTGGAAGCCCCCGGTCTGGGTGATGAAATCCAGGCCATCAAAGCTGGCATCCTGGAAATTGCAGATATTCTGGTCATCAACAAGGCCGACCGCCCCGGTGTGGAAAGCACGGAACGGGCGTTAAAATCCATGTTGGACCTGGCCCACCCGGTGCAAAAGATTTTCCAGCACCACGGCCAGAGCCTGAGAGTGGAAGCCCCGGCGCAGCCTGAGAGCGGCGCGGCCATGTGGATCCCGCCCATCCTGCGCACTGTCGCAACCGACGGTAGCGGTTTGCCAGCTCTGATTGATGCAGTCCGCGCGCATGCCGCGCATTTACATAAGAGCGGCGAATGGCACAGGCGTGAACGAAACCGGCTCACCGCCGAATTCGATCTGTTTGTCCAGCAAACCCTGTTGGATCGTTTCCGCGCCAGGCTCCATCAAGCAAAACTTGACGAAATCATGGATTCCATACAAAAACGCAAGCTATCGCCTCGCGAGGCGCTCAATGTGTTATTAAAGGATGCAGACTATGATCACTTCTGAACGAGTTCGTTTGCGCGCTGTCGAACGCGAAGATCTTCCACGTTTTGTGGATTGGTTTAATGACCCCGAAGTAACTGCCGGGCTGCGCCGCATTACGCCCATGTCTAGCTGGGCAGAGACGCAGTGGTTTGATAAACTGGGCGATCGCCCGGAAGAAGAACGCCCTCTCGCTGTGGATGCGCGCTTGCCGGCTGGTGGCTGGATACACATCGGCAGTGTCGGCTTGCATGGAATTCAAGCAGTTGACCGCTGCGCCGAGTTCGGTATTTCAATTGGAAACAAAGAGTATTGGAACCGCGGGTACGGCAGCGCTGCAACTTTGCTTACCCTGAAACATGCTTTTGAAGCCCTCAACCTCAACCGCATTTCTCTTGTTGTTTTGGAAACCAATCCCCGTGCCAAAAGCGCTTATGAAAAATGCGGTTTCGTGCATGAAGGCATACTCAGACAGGCTATTTATCGGGATGGGCGTTATGTGGACTTATTGTTGATGAGCGTGTTGCGCTCTGAATGGGATGCTCGAAAGTAATTCAAGAAGGAAATTATGGCAAATCATACGCATCATGATATGGAAGTGTACGGCGGCATCAAGCTGTATGCCGGTACCGGCTCGCCGGACCTGGCACAGAAAGTGTCTGACTACGTAAAAGCGCCGCTATGCGGGCGGGATATTATTCAGTTTCCAAATGAGAATTTATTTATAAAGTTGCATTCAAGTGTGCGCGGACAGGATGTGTATGTTATTCAAACCACTTCCACCCCGGTCCACCGCAATTTGATGGAGCTTTTGATCCTGGTTCAAACCCTTAAGCTCGATTCTGCCGCGCGTATTACAGCAGTCATGCCGTACCTGGCCTACGGGCGTTCCGATAAAAAGGACCAGCCGCGCGTGCCGATCACGGCTCGCCTGGTGGCGGATATGATCGAGGTCGCCGGAGCAGACCGTTATATGGTGCTGGATCCCCATGCCGGGCAGGTACAGGGCTTTTTCTCCATTCCGGGCGATGTGCTGACAGGTTTTTACATGATCACAGAACACCTGCGCACCCTGCGCCCCAAGATGAAAGACCCCGTGGTAGTCACCGTGGATCTGGGTTTTGCCAAGAAGGGTCGTAACGTCGCAGCCGATATGGATGCCCCAATTGCCTTTATCGAAAAGCGTCGCATGGCAAATGATGCCAGGGCCCAGGCCCTGACTGTGATTGGCGAAGTCGAAAACCGCGATGTGGTTCTCGTGGATGATGAAATCGACACCGGGGGTTCGATTGTCCAGGCCGTTAACCTGGTAAAAGAAAAAGGCGCCCGCGATGTGTATGTGATCTGTGTGCACCCAATCTTCTCAGCCAACGCAGCCGACCGCCTGGCAACCTTGCCCGTAAAGCAGTTCATTACAACCGACACGGTCCCGATTGCTCCTGAAAAGATCACCCTGTTAAAAGATCGCCTCACAATCTTATCGGTCTCCCCGCTGATTGGCGAAGTGATCCTGCGCGCGCACGAAGGCCGCAGCGTGGGCGAAATGTTCAATGAGTAGCCTCAACCGGTACCGGTGAACAAACATGCCAGAATTGCCTGAAGTGGAGACCATTGCGCGTGGCTTGCGTCCCGAATTAATCGGGCGTAAGCTGCTTGGCGTTCAGGTCTTGTGGCAAAAAACGATCTTCACACCCTCGCCTGCCGATTTCGTGCAACGCATCTCCGGTCAGCACATCCTGGATGTGGGCAGGCGTGCAAAATATCTTCATCTCCAACTTAATGCACTCAGTTTATTTATTCATCTGCGTATGAGCGGCGACCTGGCGTTGCAGCCAGCCAGTTACCAGCCGCAAAAGCACGACCGCCTGATCCTGAACCTGGATGACAGGCGGCAGCTTGTTTTTAACGATACCCGCAAGTTTGGCCGGGTCTGGCTCACCGCCCATCCGGAAGATGTCATCGGAGCCCTTGGCCCTGAGCCATTTGATCCGGCTTTTACACCCCTCGTACTGCATGCCCGTTTGTTGGAACGCCACCGGCAGGTGAAACCGCTCCTACTCGACCAGAGCTTTTTGGCTGGCCTTGGCAATATCTATACCGATGAGGCATTACATTTGTCAGGGGTGCACCCCTTGCGTCTTTCGGATACAATATTATTTGAAGAGGCACTGCGCCTGCACAGCGCGATACTCACCGTTTTACTTAAAGGCATTGAGCATAATGGTGCCAGCTTCGACTGGGTCTACCGGGGCGGGAATTTCCAAAATTATTTTCGCGTTTACGGACGCGAAGGCCAACTCTGTCCGGTCTGCGCCACGCCAATTCAACGCATTGTGGTGGGTCAGCGTGGTACTCATTTTTGTCCAGAATGCCAGGTGGTGATATGAATCTAATAACAGCCCTTATATTGATTGCCGTGGCGGCCATTGCCGGTTACGGGTTGGGCATGCTCGATGCCCGTGTTACGGCATCGCTTCACAAAAAGGACCTTGAAAGCCATCAGCCCGTTCCCTCATCAGAGAAAGTTGCCCCTGTTGAAATAAACAGGCTGGAAGATCACTCTGTTTTAAGGGTCGTGATCGACCTGGCCAGTCAGCTGCGTCTCGAATTGGATGGCGCCCGGCTGAATTCGCCGGATGAGATCAGCGTTGAACAGCGCCAACGTCTGGTTGGCTTGATTGTGCAGCTCAAGCCCTGGATGGAAGGGAAACCAGCTCAGACCAGCCTGCCTACCCCGCCTGAAGAAGTTCCGGCGCGCATCCCAGAACCTCAGCCCCTGAAAGTTTCCGAACCAGTCATACTTATTCAACAGCCGCCCGCCGTAAGCGTGCCTGTCAAGATTGACCCCATGCGCGGATTGCGCAGCTTGCTGCAAAATGATGTCAAAACACCCGGTCAGGTCAAGGGCTTGAGCATCGTAGCAATGATTGATGAAGTTTTGCAAGCCAAACTCTTAGGAACACCCCTTCTGGAGAAGCAAATCCACATGGAAGAAGGTAATCTCGGAGAGGTGATTGTTGTGGTGGGCAAGAATCGTTATAACGGCGTGGATGAAGTGCCCGAACCAGAAATCCGCGTCATCATCAAGTCCTCCATCAGCGATTGGGAAAAGAAATAATTTAATTCTTTACCAGGCAATTAATACAAAACCATATCCATTAAGCGAAATCGGCACCCCAAATGACTGAAAAACACACCTTCCAATCCATCATTCTCCAACTCCAAAACTTCTGGGCCGAACGCGGATGCGTCATCTGGCAGCCCTATTACACCCAGGTCGGCGCCGGAACCATGAACCCCGCCACCTTTTTGCGCGTACTGGGGCCCGAACCCTGGAATGTAGCCTACGTCGAGCCATCCGTTCGCCCCGATGATGGGCGCTATGGCGAAAACCCCAACCGCCTGCAGATGCACTACCAGTTCCAGGTCATTTTGAAGCCCGACCCCGGCAACCCGCAGGAACTCTATCTCGAATCACTCAAGTCGATTGGCATCGACCCGCGCAAGCATGACATCCGTTTTGTTGAAGACAACTGGGAGCAGCCCGCCATCTCCGCCTGGGGCCTGGGTTGGGAAGTCTGGCTGGATGGGCAGGAGATCACCCAGTTCACCTACTTCCAGCAGGTTGGCGGCCTGCCCCTCGACCCGGTGGCCGTCGAGATCACCTACGGTCTTGATCGCATCCTGATCGCTCTCAACGATGCCCCTTCCATCTGGGGCGAACCCTGGGCACCCGGCATCAACTATGGGGATGTGCGCCGGCAGGAAGAGTACGAACACAGCAAGTATTACTACGAGGTTGCGGGCGTGGACCGTGCGCGCCAGATGTACGAACTATACGCCAGCGAATGCGCCGCCTGCCTGGAGCAGGGCTTGGTCCTGCCCGCTCACGATTATGTGCTCAAATGCTCGCACACCTTCAATATTTTGGATGCGCGCGGCGCGATCGGCGTCACCGAACGCCAGGGATATTTCCGGCGCATGCGTGACATGGCTCGCAAAGTAGCCGAAGCCTACCTGGTACAACGCAAAAACCTCGAATACCCCCTGCTTCAGCAATCACAGACTTCGCAAGCCGCACCACAGCCCGTTCTAAACGCTGCCGCATCTACACAACCGGCAGATTTCCTGCTCGAGATTGGTGTGGAAGAGCTGCCCGCCGCAGATGTGGATAGCGCGCTGACCCAACTGCGCCAGCGTCTCCCGGCCTTCCTGTCCGAGCTCGGTCTGCAGCACACTACTCTGCGAACCTATGCCACCCCGCGCCGCCTGGTAGCCTTTATCGAGTCACTTTCCCCGCACCAGCCCGACCGTGAAGACCTGGTCAAAGGTCCACCAGCCGAACGTGCATTTGACAAAGACGGTATTGCCACCCCTGCCGCACTCGGTTTTGCCAAAGGCAAGGGGCTGACAGTCAAAGACCTGGAAATACGTGATATTGACGGCGGCCGTTACGTGGTGGCGATTGTCCGGCAAAAGGGTCGCCCCGCGCAAGAAGTATTGTCGCAGGCACTGCCCGGCTTTGTCGCCAGTATTAAATTTGAAAAATCCATGAAGTGGAACAACAGCGGCGTGGCATTCTCTCGCCCGCTGCGCTGGCTGGTAGCCCTGCTCGGTTCCACGCTCATTCCTTTTGAATATGCCGGGGTAGCTTCAGCCAATCTGTCACGAGGCCTGCGTCCCTACGACTCCCCCACAATCGAAATTAAATCCGCGGCGGCTTATTTTGAAGCCATCCGCGCCGCAGGTGTCACGCTGGATATTGAGGAACGCTCACGTTTGATCGTGGAAATGGTCAACCAGGCAGCCGCAACCGTCAAAGGCAGCGCAATCATCGATCCCGGTCTGTTGGCCGAAGTGACCAACCTGATCGAAATGCCAACCGCCATCCTGGGCGGCTTTAACGCAGAATTTTTGACCCTCCCCCGTGATGTGCTCATCTCCACCATGAAGAAGCACCAACGCTATTTCCCGGTGCAGAAGTCTTCCGCGGATACTGCCCTGCTGCCGTATTTTATCGCCATCCGTAACGGCGATGACCAACATCTCGATATTGTGGTGCACGGCAACGAGCACGTGCTCGGCGCGCGTTTCGCAGATGCCAACTTCTTTGTGCGCGAAGACATCAAGCAGCCGCTGGAACATTACCGCGACGGCCTTAAAACGCTCATCTTCCAGACCAAACTCGGTTCCATGCTCGATAAATCCGAGCGCATCTTAAAACTCGCCGCAGATCTGGCCCCCATGTTGGGGCTATCAATGGATCAAACCTCGCAGGCAAAGCGCGCCACCTTCCTGTGCAAGGCTGACCTGACGACCCAGATGGTCACCGAAATGACATCCCTGCAGGGCATCATCGGGCGTGAATACGCCCTGCGCTCTAACGAGAATGCGGATGTGGCCTTCGCGATTGGTGAACAATACCAGGCCGTGCCGCGCACAAAAACGGGGTTGGTGGTCGCGCTTTCAGACCGGCTCGATTCGCTGGTCGGGCTGTTTGCCGCCGGGTTGGTGCCCAGCGGTGCAAAAGACCCGTTTGGACTGCGCCGCTCCGCAATTGGCATCGTCCAGCCTTTGATTGAACACAGTCTTGATTTTGATCTGCGCTCCGCTGTTGAGAAATCCGCCGCTACCCAGCCGCTGGATGTAACCGACGCTGTCAAAGCTCAGGTGCTAGAATTTATCACCGCACGCCTGCGCGTGGTGCTGAATGACCAGGGCTACAGGTACGATATCGTCGATGCGGTTCTTTCCGCCCAGTCCGACAACCCAGCCGGAGCTTTACGAGCCGTTCGTCAGTTCACAGAATGGGTCGCCCGTCCCGATTGGAGCGCCACGCTGGATGCCTACGCCCGTTGCGCGCGCATCACCCGCAGCGACAAGGCCGCCGGGCTCAAACCCCAGGTGGACGCGCTGAAATTCATTGAACCCGCCGAGCGCGAACTATACACAGTCATACAACAGCAAACTGCCTCCAGACCGCAATCCGTGGATGAATTGCTCAACGCAATGCTTCCCCTCATCCCGGCCATCAACACCTTCTTTGATAAAGTACTGGTCATGGCTGATGACCCGGCTGTCAGAGACAATCGTCTCGGCATGTTGCAGCAGATTGCCGGGTTGGCGGTCGGTATCGCAGACTTAAGCAAGTTGGAAGGTTTTTAATCCATGAGCGATTACACATCCATTCTGGTTGAAACACACGGGCGCGTGGGGCTGGTCGTGCTCAATCGCCCTCAGGCCATGAACGCGCTGAATCCGCAGCTCTTGAATGAGCTTTTGCAAGCCCTCGCAATTTTCGACAGCAACCCGCATATCGGTGCCATGTTGATCGCCGGCTCCGAACGCGTCTTTGCCGCCGGGGCAGATATTAAATTTATGGCTGAAGCATCATCAGATGAGATGCGCTCGAATGGTTTTGTAAAGCTTTTTGAAGGCCTGCGCACCATCCAGAAGCCGGTCATCGCCGCTGTCAGCGGTTTTGCCTTGGGTGGCGGCTGCGAGCTGGCCCTCGCCTGCGACATGATCGTCGCCTCCGAAACCGCCCGCTTTGGCCAACCCGAAATAACCATCGGGGTTATCCCTGGTGGAGGCGGCACACAGCGCCTGGCTCGCGCAGTTGGCAAGGCGCTCGCAATGGAAATGGTGCTCAATAACCGCACGCTTTCCGTGGCGGAAGCCCTGAACTTTGGACTTGTAAACCGGGTGGTGCCTGCCGAGCGCTTTTTGGAAGAAGCCCTCGTGCTTG
>JBBRWF010000097.1:0-11186 GCA_038249405.1 Anaerolineales bacterium | reverse complement strand
GTTATGCTACCTGATGGCTTCCTACAAAGGCATTCCCAATGTGCTGGTACTGCTCTTCCTGCTGATTGCGTTTTATACTTTCATCACCAGCCAGTCGGTCATTGGCCGCCGCATTTACGCCATGGGCGGTAATGAAAAAGCAGCCAAGCTATCAGGTGTCAACACAACCCGCCTGTTATTTTATACATTCATTAATATGGGCGTGCTTGCCGCCCTGGCAGGTTTGATCGTGACAGCCCGCTTGAATAGTGCCACGCCCAATGCCGGTGACGGTATGGAACTGGACGTGATCGCCGCGTGCTTCATCGGCGGCGCTTCTGCCAGCGGTGGTGTTGGTAAAGTCATCGGCGCCGTGGTCGGCGCTTTCCTGGTCGGCGTCTTGAACAACGGCATGTCAATTATGGGCGTAGGCATCGACTGGCAGAAAGTTGTCAAAGGTCTGGTGCTTCTGGCGGCAGTCTTCTTTGATGTCTATAACAAAAATAAGAGTTAGTGTGTGAAAACCCACGTTTAAAAAAGAAGAGCAAGCCGTAATAGGCTTGCTCTTCTTTTTTATTTTATAAAATTCAGGCTTTGGGAGTGCTATCGCGCACAACCAGCTCGGTTTTTAGCACAAGCGCTTTGCCCGAAAACCTGGTTTCAGTACCCTCAATTTCTTGCAACAGAGTCTTGACCGCTAAATTACCCAATTCCCGCAAAGGCTGTGTCACAGTGGTCAGGCTTGGGATGTAATAAGCAGCCTCTGCCAGGTTATCAAAACCGACAACCGCCAGATCTTCCGGTACACGAATACCGTGCGCATGCGTGTAATGCAGCACGCCCAGCGCCATCTGGTCGTTGCTGACAAAAACCGCGTCCATTTGAGGGAATTTCTGGATCAACTCTGCAAAAGCTGATTCACCGCTGGAAGATGACCAGTTGCCTTCCTTCCAATTTCGTTCAAAACCGGTGACACCAACACTCCTGAGCGCATCTTCCCAACCCTGTTTTCGCTGGCGAGCCTCCAGCCATTGCAACGGACCTGTGATTAAGCCTATCTTGCGCCTGCCAACCGAAAGCAAGTAATCCACCACTTTGCGGGCGCCCCCATAATTATCCACACTGACAGTAGTGAAATTGGGAGTTGGCTGGCTTTTCAAGAAAATAATAGGTGGACAAAAAACCGGCAGCTGCGCCTGGGCTATTTTGACGTTTTCATTGAATTCAGCGGCAAAAAAGATGATGCCCTCCACATGATGGGCAATTAAAGACTCAATCACCGGCATAATATCCGGCGTATCAAAACTGGGCAATTCCTTGATCAACAAAGCATACCCCGAATTTTCGCACTGCTCGGTAATACCATTCAGGGTTTGAGAAACGCCCACATACTTTAATCCAGCCGTAATAACCCCCAGCGTATAGCTGCGCTGCTGTACCAGGCTGCGCGCCAGCGCGCTGGGCAGATAGCCCATGCGGGCAATGGCTTTTTCCACAGCATCACGGGTTTCAGGCGAAACATCGGGGCGTTTGTTGATAACCCGCGAGACCGTTTGTGTGGAGACATCACACATTCTGGCGATATCTTTTATGGTGGTTTTTTGTAAACGCTGAATTGCCATTGGATTCCTAAAATACGAGTATTACTCTTGTGCAATCCATTATACCTTTGTTATAATGATTTGTGAACGATAACGGGAACGCTAACATAGTAAAACCGCAGTAAAAAAGGATATGTTTCATGAAAACACTGCGCCTGCACAGCCATCCTGACCTGTGAACCACCGTTATTTTCTGCGGGCGCGGCGCAGCCCGAATAACGACCTGCGCGCTGGTTTGAAAATTATTGTCGAGGTGAGAAATGACAGATACTCTAAACGAACCTAAAAAAGCAATTGAGAGTGGAAAAACCGTGCTTGGCATCGAGTTGGGCTCAACTCGCATCAAAGCAGTGCTGATCGGCGAGGATCATTTGACAATCGCCTCGGGCAGCTATGAATGGGAAAACCGGCACGAAAACGGCGTCTGGACATACCGCATCGAAGATGTTTGGACGGGCTTGCAAGAGAGCTTTCGGAAACTAAGCAAGGATGTTTCTGAGAAATACAACACTCCGCTCAAGAGCATTGGCGCCATCGGCTTCAGTGCCATGATGCACGGCTACATGGCATTCGATAAGAATGGAAATCTACTTGTCCCGTTTCGTACGTGGCGAAACACCATCACCGGACAGGCATCCGAGACGCTTACGGATTTGTTCCAGTTCAATATTCCCCAGCGTTGGAGCATTGCACACCTCTACCAGGCAATCTTGAACAAGGAACCCCATATCCAGGATATCGACCATCTGACCACGCTGGCGGGTTATGTCCATTGGAAACTGACCGGGCAAAAAGTGTTGGGCGTTGGCGAAGCATCCGGCATGTTCCCCATCGACAGCAAGACCAACGATTTCGATCAACATAAGATCGAGCTGTTCAACGAACGGCTCAAAGCCGAAAACATCTCGTGGAAGCTCCAGGACATTCTGCCCAAAGTCCTTGTGGCAGGCGATGCCGCAGGCGTTTTGAGCGCGGAAGGTGCTAAGCTGCTGGACCAATCGGGACAACTTCAAGCGGGTATTCCGCTCTGCCCACCCGAGGGGGATGCAGGCACAGGCATGGTCGCAACCAATAGCGTGGCAGAGCGAACTGGCAATGTTTCCGCAGGAACATCTGTCTTTGCCATGATCGTTTTGGAAAAGGCGCTGTCAAAGTTATATCCCGAGATCGATATGGTGACGACGCCCACTGGCAAGCCGGTGGCCATGGTGCATAGCAACAATTGCTCATCCGACCTGAATGCGTGGATTGATTTGTTCCAGGAATTTTGCGATACGCTTGGGGTGGAGATCAGTCAATCCAGGCTGTTTGAAATTCTGTACAAAAAGGCGCTCGCGGGCGATGCTGACGCGGGCGGGTTGCTTGCCTACAATTATTTCTCGGGCGAACACATTACACACATGGAAGAGGGGCGTCCGCTTTTCGTGCGCACCCCAGAAAGCCATTTCACGCTTTCGAACTTCATGCGGGTGCATCTGTTCTCGGCCCTGGGAGCATTGAAGATCGGCCTGGATATTCTCTTTGAACAGGAACAGGTCAAGATCGATCAGGTGCTTGGGCATGGCGGTTTCTTCAAAACGAAAGAAGTGGGTCAAAAGATGATGGCAGCGGCCATGAATGTTCCCGTTTCTGTGATGGAGACCGCCGGCGAAGGCGGCGCATGGGGGATTGCATTGCTTGCCTCTTATATGCGCCATAAGGCAGCGAATGAACCCCTGGAAGACTATCTCTCTAATAAGGTTTTTGCATTGGAGAATGGCACGACGATCGCTCCTGATCAAAGGGATGTCGATGGCTTTGCCGCGTTCATGGAACGCTACAAAAAGGGACTTGCCATCGAAAGAGCCGCCGTGGATGGGCTGAAGTAAAAGATTTAAGTTACGGAAACGAGGAATTGTTATGCTTGAAAAATTAAAAGAAGAAATGGTACAGCTGCATCTTGAACTGCCCAAACACAACCTGGTGGTCTGGACGGGCGGCAATGTAAGTGCGCGCGATCCGGAAAGCGGCCTGGTTGTCATCAAGGCCTCGGGCATTCGCTATGAAGACATGCGCCCCGAACACATGCTGGTGGTGGATATGGATGGCAAAGTCGTGGAAGGAAATTTTAAGCCGTCCTCGGATACCGCCAGCCACCTGTATATCTACAAACACCGCGCGGATGTATTTGGCGTAGTGCATACCCACTCAGCGTATGCCACTGCCTTTGCCGCGGTCAACAAGCCCATCCCGGTGGTACTGACGGCCATTGCCGATGAATTTGGCGGCCCGATTCCCTGCGGCGGTTTTGCGCTGATCGGCGACGAGGCCATTGGCAAAGTGGTGGTGGAAAGCATCGGTACATCCCCGGCGGTTTTGATTAAAAATCACGGCGTTTTCACGATTGGCAAGAGCGCAAAAGCAGCTGTCCAAGCGGCGGTCATGACCGAGGATAACGCAAAAACCGTATGGATGGCCCTGCAAATGGGCATCCCGGATGTTATTCCGGCTGAAGATGTCAAAAAGCTGCACGACCGCTACACGAATGTCTACGGACAATAATTGATAGACTCAACCCCAGGTCCCATTCACCATTGAATAGGCGAAATGAAGGAGCAAACAAATGATCGATCTCAAACAAAATGAAGTCTGGTTTGTTACCGGCAGCCAGCATCTGTACGGGCCCAAAACCCTGGAACAGGTTGCCGAGCATTCACGCGAAATGGCCGCGGCCATCGGGCAGTCCAGCCACATCCCGGTGCAGATTGTCTTCAAGCCCGTGGTTACCACGCCCGAGGCGATCAGCCAGTTATGCATGGAAGCCAACAACGCCAAAAACTGCATTGGCCTGATCACCTGGATGCATACCTTCTCCCCCGCCAAGATGTGGATCGCGGGCCTGACCCGCTTGAAGAAGCCCTTCCTGCACCTGCACACCCAGTACAACCGTGAAATTCCGTGGTCTGAGATTGACATGAACTTTATGAACCTCAACCAGGCCGCGCACGGCGACCGGGAATTTGGGTTCATCGGCAGCCGCCTGCGCATCAACCGCAAGGTGGTGGTGGGTTTCTGGCGCGATGACGAAGTTCAGGCCAGCATTGGCGTGTGGGCTCGCGCAGCCAGCGCCTGGGCCGATGCCCAGGGTGGCAAATTGGCGCGCTTTGGCGACAACATGCGCGATGTGGCTGTCACCGAAGGCGATAAGGTCGAAGCGCAGATCCAGCTCGGGTATGATGTCTACGGCTACGGCGTGGGCGACCTTGTCAAAGTGGTCAACCAGGCCAGCGACGCGGAAATTGACGCCCTGGTAAAACAATACGTGGAAGAATACGATGTGGCCCCAGCGCTGAAACCGGGCGGCGAACGCAATACTTCCCTGCGGGAAGGCGCCCGCATTGAAATTGGCATGCGCAACTTCTTGAAAGCCGGGAATTTCAATGCCTTCACCACTACATTTGAAGACCTGCACGGCCTGGCTCAACTTCCGGGCATGGCTGTCCAGCGCCTGATGCGCGACGGCTACGGCTTCGGCGCCGAGGGTGACTGGAAAACTTCCGCGCTGGTGCGCGCCATGAAGGTCATGGCCGCCGGGCTGCCGGGCGGCGTAAGTTTTATGGAAGATTACACCTATCATTTCAGCGCTACTGGCGACAAAGTGTTGGGCGCGCACATGCTTGAAATTTGCGAATCGATCGCATCCAATAAACCCCGGTTGGAAATCCTGCCGCTCTCGATCGGCGGCAAAGCCGACCCGGTGCGCCTGATTTTCGACTCGAACACCGGCCCTGCGATTGGCGCATCCATCATGGATATGGGCCAGCGCTTCCGGCTGGTGGCAAACGTGGTGGATGTAGTACCTACCGACGAGCCGCTGCCAAAACTGCCGGTGGCCCGCGCGCTCTGGCTGCCGCGCCCCAACCTCAAAACTGCCGCGGCCGCCTGGATCTACGCTGGCGGCGCTCACCATACCAGCTTCAGCTATTCTGTAACCGCCGAACATCTGCAAGATTATGCCGACATGGCCGGGATCGAGTTCCTGGTCATTGACGAAAACACCAAACTGGCAGATTTCCGCGACAAGCTGCGCTGGAACGATCTTTACTATCATCTGTCCAAAGGCTTGTAATGCCTGCGTGACGCTTCCTTGTGCTGCAATCTCCTCTGCCCTGTGCAGGGGAGATTGTATTTATGCCCACAAATGGAGTAAAATTTTTTAAACCATCTTTTTTCAAGGAGCCGCAAGATGCAATACCGAGAATTGGGCAGAACCGGCTGGAAAGTATCCAGCATTTCTTTTGGGGCCTGGGCCATTGGAGGCTCGTGGGGCAGCGTGGATGACACAGACTCGCTGGCCGCCCTGCACCGCGCCATTGACCTGGGGACCAACTTTATTGACACTGCCGATGTGTACGGTGATGGACGCTCTGAGCGCCTGGTGGCGCAGCTTCGCAAAGAACGCAGCGAAACCATCTATGTCGCCACCAAGGCCGGGCGCCGGCTTGATCCGCACCTGGCGGGCGGCTATAACCGCCAGAACTTGACCGCCTTCGTGGAACGCAGCCTGAAAAACCTCAACACCCCGGCCATTGACCTGCTGCAATTGCACTGCCCGCCCACGGAAGTGTTTTACATGCCAGAAACCTTCGGCGTTCTGGACGATCTGGTAAAAGCTGGCAAACTGCGCCACTACGGCGTGAGCGTGGAAAAAGTTGAGGAAGCGCTCAAAGCCATCGAATATCCGAATGTGCAAACTGTGCAGATCATCTTCAATATTTTCCGCCAGCGCCCGGCCGAGTTGTTCTTTGGCGAAGCCCAAAAGCGCCAGGTCGGCATTCTGGCGCGTGTGCCGCTAGCCAGCGGCCTGCTGACCGGCAAGCTCAACGCAGCCTCGAGCTTCGCGGCGGACGATCACCGCGCCTTCAACCGGCACGGCGAAGCCTTTGACCGCGGAGAAACCTTCTCTGGCGTCGATTTCGAAACCGGGCTGAAAGCTGTTGAAGAACTGCGCGAGCTGCTGCCCGCTGGCTGGAGCCTGCCGCAGTTTGCGCTGCGCTGGATCTTGATGTTCCCGGCAGTCAGCTGCGCCATCCCCGGCGCAAAGAACCCGGCCCAGGCCGAAGCCAACCTCCAGGCTGCGGATTTGCCCGCCCTGGATGCCGCCAGCATGGACAAAGTGCGTGCCATCTACGCTGCCCGCATTCGTGAACTGGTTCACCACTACTGGTAAACCGGCTTGCACCCACAAACCGAAAAAGAGGATCACATGACTGAATCTATATTAAATTGGGGCTTGCTCTCCACCGCCAATATAAACCGCGCGCTGATCACACCGCTGCGAAATTCTCCGCGCAATAAATTGAGCGCCGTCGCCAGCCGCACCGAAGAATCAGCCCGGGCGTACGCGCAGAAATGGAATATCCCGCGCAGTTTTGGCTCTTACGAAGCCATGTTGGCCGACCCGGATATAGATGTCATTTACAACCCGCTGCCCAACCACCTGCACGCCGAATGGACGATCAAGGCCCTTAATGCGGGTAAAAATGTGCTCTGCGAAAAGCCGATTGCCCTGACGCTCTCCGAAGTGGATGACATGGAAGCAGCCGCCCTCCAAAACAAAAAAGTGCTGGCCGAGGCCTTCATGTACCGCCATCACCCTCAGACCCTCAAGGCCAAAGAACTGGTCGAGAGCGGCGCCATCGGCAAACTGCAGGCCGTGCGCGGAGCATTTACCTTCAAAATATCCACTGACACCAATATTCGCCTGGTGCCCGAATGGGGCGGCGGCAGCATCTGGGATGTGGGCTGCTACCCCATTAGCTACACGCGCTACATCATCGGCGCTGAGCCGCTGGAAGTCTTTGGCCAACAGGTGACCGGCGCCACCGGCATTGACGATTCCTTCTTCGGACAAATGCGCTTCCCGGGCAACATCTTCGCCCAATTCGACAGCGGCTTTCGCACGCCAGTCCGTACCCACCTCGAAATCCTTGGCTCCGAAGGAACCATCACCATCCCGTCGCCCTTTAAACCTGGCCTGGAAGAAAAGATCATGCTCTACAGGGCGGGCGGAACCGAAGCGGTTGAAAGCCCCTCGCAAGAGTTGTACCTGGGCGAAGTGGAAGACATGGCCGACTGCATCCTGAACGGCAAAACCCAGAGCGTTTCACTGGCCGACAGCCGCGCCAATATCGCCGTCATCCTGGCCTTGCTTGAATCAGCCAAAACCGGTCTGCCGGTCCAACTTTAGCGTATTTTAAAGCGGGAGATTTCAATGAAAAACGCACAGCTGCTCTTGATCACCGGCGACCTGATCTCGCTTGGCGCAGTGACACTGATCGGCTTTGCCACACACAGCGAAGGCGGGCTGGCCCTGCTGCCGCGCATGCTCGCCAGTTTCGTGCCGCTCACAATCAGCTGGCTGTTGATCGGCCTGCTGCTGGGCTTATTCAATTCTGAAGATGCCGCCAACCCCCGCCAACTATGGAAGCCCGCGGCCGGCATGTTGTTTGCCGGTCCGCTGGCCGCTTTGCTGCGCGCACTGCTGCTTAACACGGTCGTCATTCCGGTCTTTGGCCTCGTCATCAGCGGCTCATCCGCCCTGGGCATCCTGCTCTGGCGCGCCCTGTGGATCTGGATTCAAAAGTTAATCCAACCATCGAAATAACACCTGCTTTCCATGACCACCCACCCTCCGCCCTGCCCAATGAGGAGCATCAGTTTAACCATCTAATCAGCGTAATCCGAAGTCCGATTAGAAATATCTGCGTAATCCTCTAATCAGCGTAATCTGTGGTCCTGCTTTGTGCATCAGCGTAATCTGTAGTCTCACCCCGGCAAAGTGGTAAAATCTTTATGCAGCTTGCCGCTTTCACGCGCGGCAAATCGCCCAATCACACCATGAAACCGGAGAAAAGTTATGCCTGAAGTTGTCATTGTCGATGCAGTTCGCACACCGATTGGAGCGCTGGGAGGCGCTCTCGCCAGGGTGCGCCCTGATGACCTGGCGGCCCTGGTACTCAAAGCCATCCTGAAGCGCAGTGGACTCGACCCGGCACTGGTGGAAGAAGTCTACCTGGGCTGTGCCAACCAGGCCGGTGAAGATAATCGCAACGTGGCGCGCATGGCCCTGCTGCTGGCGGGCTTCCCGGTCAGCGTACCCGGCGTCACCGTAAATCGGCTGTGCGCCTCCGGGTTAAATGCGGTCAATATCGCCGCCCGCTCCATCCGCGCCGGGGATGGCGATATCTACATCGCGGGCGGGGTCGAATCCATGTCTCGCGCGCCTTATTCGCTGCCCAAAGCCGAGGAAGGCTACAGCTTTGGCAACCTGACGGCCTACGATACCGCCCTGGGCTGGCGCTACCCCAACCCCAAAATGAAAGAACTTCACGGCACCGACAGCATGGGTGAAACCGCGGAAAACATTGCTATCACCCGTCCGCACATCACCCGTGAAAAACAGGACGCCTTCGCCGTAAGTTCCCACCAGAAAGCCATCGCCGCCATCGACGGCGGCAAGTTTACAGGGCAGATCATCCCGGTGCCGGTTCCGCAGAAAAAAGGCGAGCCAGTGCTGGTGACCACCGATGAACGCCCGCGCCGCGACACCACGCCCGAAAGCCTGGCGCGCCTGAAACCCGCTTTCCGCAAAGAAGGCGGCACTGTCACAGCTGGCAACTCTTCCGGCCTGAACGACGGCGCTTCTGCGCTGCTGCTGATGAGCGCGGAAAAAGCCAGCGTCCTGGGGCTCAAACCCCTGGCGCGCATACTGGGCTCCGCTTCCGCCGGGGTCGAGCCGCGCATCATGGGCCTCGGCCCGGTTCCCGCCGCAAAAAAAGCTTTGCAGCGTGCCGGTCTCAAGGTCTCGGACCTGGGATTGGTGGAGCTGAACGAAGCCTTTGCCATCCAATCGTTGGCTGTTTTGGAAGACCTGGGGCTGGATGAAGCGTTGGTCAACGTCAACGGCGGCGCGATTGCGCTGGGGCACCCCCTGGGCTGCTCTGGAGCGCGTATTTTGACAACCCTGGTGCATGAGATGCAGTTGCGGCGCGCCAATGGGCGCTACGGCATGGCTGCGCTGTGCGTTGGCGTAGGCCAGGGCGAAGCAACCATCATCGAATGTTTGTGAAGGCCGAGGAGGCTGTATTGAAAAAACTGGCTGCTGTAATTTTTATTTTGCTCTTGCTGGGCGGGCTGGCGGCCTGTCAGTTGAGTTCCACCCCCACCCCCGCGCCTGCGCCATCTGTCACACCCGCGGCCACCAACACGCCGTTGCCCCCCACCGCCACGCTGGTGCCTACCGCCACGCCCACGCCCAAACTAAATGCCCCCAACGGTCCGCCGCTGCGCCTGATCAAGATGTTTGATGGCAAAAACGGCTGGGGCAGCATCTCGAATGCGCTGCTGGTCACCCATGATGGCGGCATCACCTGGTTTTCGGTACCGATCCCGGATGGTCAGGTGGATGAATCCAGCGAACCCTTCTTTATCGATATGAACACCCTTTACATCGTGCTGCCCGCGCCAGACAAGTCCGGCGGTCTGCTGCACTTTACCACCAATGGCGGCGGAACCTGGGAAAGCCTGCCTGTGCCTTTTGTGCACGGACAGCTAGCCGTCAAAGCCAATGTGCTGTATTTTCTGGAAATCATTGACATTGGCCCCGATAGCGCTGCCATGACCATTTACCTTTCGGGCGACACGGGAAAAACCTGGAACAAGGTTTTCTCGCTGGAGAAAGCCTCCATTCCTGAATCCGGCATGCAGGCTGGCATCTCACTGCTGAATGAAGAACACGCCTGGCTGACCGTGGCCGGAGTGGATCAAAAAATCGAGATTTTCCGCAGCGCCGGGTTTGGCAACACCTGGAAACCCCAACAAATCCCCGAACCGCAGAATATTTCCGACATGCTGGCAAGCGCCTTGCCGCCCATGTTTTTCCAGGGCAGTGAAACAGAAGGCATCCTGCCTGTGAATTTCACATCCAAAGCCAGCGGAGAGCAAAATCTCGTCTTTTACTCCACCATCGATGGCGGTCAGACCTGGCTGCCGGGCGGCTCCGTCCTCGCGGGCGGCGCGTACACCTTCCTGGATCCCAAAACCGGCTGGGCCTGGGGCAAGCGCGGTGTATATTTCACCAATGACGGCGGTCAAACCTGGCAGGGGCTCCCGGTGGCCTTTGGACGTTCCGAACACGCTACCTGCCTGAGTTTTGTGAATGCAAGTACCGGCTGGATGCTGACCACGGACGCCAGGAACCGGGTCAGGATCTACAGCACCAGCGATGGCGGCAATACCTGGATGTCGGTCAATCCATAATACGGAACTTTAGAGCTCCAAAAGCCGTCCTACATTTAGAACGGCTCTTTTTATCCCTTCGGAGAAACAAACGTGAAACCATTCATCGGAACCCTGCTCTTATTTATTCTGGCTTCAGTGGCCTGTTCTTTTAGCCCGGCGGTTGTGCCAACGGATTTCCCAACACCGCCCGCCAGCGCCACCCCGACTGCCATTGCAGCCACTCAGACTCCCCTGCCCGCACCAACTTCCACTGCGCCGCCGCCCAGCCCCACGCCGCTGCCTGCAGCCACCCAAACACTGGCGCCTTCGCCCACCGCCCCAGTG